>CAYIDS010000010.1:6385-10441 GCA_964362185.1 uncultured Saccharimonas sp. (SeqCode) | reverse complement strand
ACACGTTATCGTGATTACTGATGATTTTACCGGTGTCTTTGCTATCGTCGTTCATATCCTATACGTCCAGATCCTTTACGAATTTTGCATGCGTTTGAATAAAGTTTTTGCGCAACTCAACCTCCGCGCCCATCAGTTTGTTGAAAATAGCGTCAGCTTTTTCGGCATCAGCTAGCTTTACTTGCACCAGTACGCGATTTACAGGATTCATAGTTGTTTCCCAAAGTTGGTCAGCATCCATTTCTCCTAAACCTTTGTAACGCTGAATGTCACTAAGTCCTGCCTGTTTCTTGCGATCCTCATCCAAACTTACTTTGGTCCCGCGTTCCTTGCGATCAGCAATCAATTCGTCAATCAAACGGTCTCGCTCGCCGTCACTGTAAGCATAGACTCGCTTATTGCTGCCTGTTTTCAATAGAAATAGCGGTGGTTTTGCAAGATAGAGGTAACCGCCATCAATAATAGGTCTCATATGCCGAAAGAAGAACGTCAGAAGTAAGGTGCTGATGTGTGAACCATCAACATCGGCATCAGTCATGATGATAATGCGATGATATCTGAGCCCGCTCATATCAAACTGTTCCTCAATACCAACGCCAAGTGCCTTAATAAGTGTCACGATTTCATTGTTGCCGAGCATTTTATCCAAACGAGCACGTTCAACATTTAGAACTTTACCGCGAAGTGGCAAGATGGCCTGGGTCTTGCTGTCACGACCAGATTTGGCTGAGCCGCCAGCAGAGTCACCCTCTACTATGTAAAGTTCAGAGTTACTTGGGTCACGCGAAGAGCAATCTGCCAGCTTACCTGGAAGTCCGGAACCCTCCAATACACCTTTTCGAATTATATTTTCGCGGGCCGCGCGGGCTGCTTTTCGGGCCCTTGCCGCTAAAAGTGCCTTACCAACGATCTTGCGAGCTATACCAGGGTGTTCTTCGAGGTAATAGTTAAGGTACTCTGACAATACCTGCTCGACACAACCACGAATTTCGGGGTTGCCTAGCTTGTTCTTGGTCTGGCCTTCAAACTGAGGATCGGGCAATTTTACCAATATAACCGCCGTTAAACCCTCCCTTGTATCTTCACCAGACAGATTTTCTTCTTTTTCCTTGATCAATCCGTTTTTACGAGAATAGTCGTTAATTACACGGGTCAGTGCGGCACGAAAGCCAGTCATATGAGTACCACCGTCTGGGTTAAAGACATTGTTGGCAAAAGCGTGAATAGATTCGTTGAAGGCATCGGTGTATTGCATAGCAATTTCTACTTGGATCTCATCGACTTGCTTGTCAACGTAGAAAACATCCTCATCAACAACTTCCCTACCATAGTTCAGGTGTTTGACGTATGACTGGATGCCACCTTCAAAGTAAAAGCCATAGCGCGTTGCTTTAACCTCATTCTCTAAACTAGTACGAACGCCTTTGGTGAGATAGGCAGTGTGACGGAGTCGGTCCAGAATGGTTTCGTCATCGAATTTTATTGACTCAAAAATGATCTCGTCTGGATAGAACGTAATTTCCGTGCCAGTATGATCACTCTTGCCAACTACTTTCAAATCAGCCTTTGGCGCACCTCGCTCATATTCTTGCTGGTACAGTTTGCCATCCCTAGAAACTTTGACGATCATATGCCTAGACAGTGCGTTTACTACACTTATGCCTACACCGTGCAGACCACCTGAAACCTTGTACCCACCACCACCAAACTTACCACCCGAGTGCAACACTGTTAGCACTGTTTCGACTGTGCTCTTACCGGTTTTTGGATGAATATCGGTTGGGATGCCCCGCCCATTATCGATGACCGTTACACCACCATCGGCTAAGAGCTTTACCGATACTTCGGTGGCATGACCAGCTAAAGCTTCGTCCACACCATTGTCAACAATCTCCCATACAAGATGGTGCAGACCCTCGATGCCCGTACCACCGATGTACATACCCGGTCGCTTACGAACTGGCTCCAGTCCTTCTAGGACTTGAATGGATTGTGAATCGTAGTCTTTGCTTTTGGCCACTTCTAACGAACCCTCTCACACCTTTACGTTTTTCGTTACCACTTATTATAGAGGATTTATCCACTGCCTACAACCTCTGGAGACTTGTTTGAACACGTGTATTCGTGGTTGAATAAGCAGTAGCGTTTCTATGGACTAACTGAAAGAAGGTAATGTACAAGAAACTCATCAGCAACTTACCGTTCAACCCAAGCCTGATTAATCAGCTATCTTTTTACGCCAAACGAATTCACAAAGAAAAGTCCGTCCGAAAGACAGGCTTAGTCTTTTTGGTTTTGGCGATGCTAATTCAGGTATTTGCCGTTATTTCTCCACCAGGCTCCTCTGTCTCGGCGAGTCCTGATAATGACCTCATAAATGGTGGCTTCAGCAACAAAGACCAGGCCGTACTGCACTGTATAGACGGCAACAAGGACTTCGGTAAGATACTTTCCCACTACAACATTAATTGTAGTGATGTAGGACAAGCTTCGACAGTTACGCTCAAGTCAACGGACTACGACCGCAAACTCTACTCGATGGGAAGAAAACCTTATGGTCTGGACGGTGAACAACCAGTCAACATCGAAGGTGCTATCGGAGGTCGTGTATTTCTAAGACACCTGTGGAGCTGGGATAGCTCGGGAGCCAGCACCTACCAAGCTTTGTCTGGTACGAATAAGGACGGTCTCCGATTTTTTATACTCTACAACTGTGGCAATCTCGTTTTCATTGGCATTCCGCCTGTAAATCCGCCACCGCCTCCGCCTCCGCCAGCCGAACTTAGCTGCACAAACTTGATCATGAACGTTAGTGATGGCGGCAGGGTCAAACTAGGCACACAGGTATCGGTACGAGGACAAGCCGCTGGCAAGAACTTACCAAGAGGTCAGCAAGTGGACATGTACTACGAATACGTCAATGTCGCCACCGGCAAGGTAATTGGCAAAGCCTCGGCAACAGGCATTAGGTTTAGGGATAATACTGCCAACGACCCGTCAGCCCATTCATTCTCAGCTAACACCGCTGGTCAGTTCCTATTTCGATTGACCGTAAAGAGTAGCGGTAACAAGGTCGCGAAAGGCAGTGCCACTGGTGAGTGTGTCAAGCGCGTCAATGTCCAAAAAGCATGTGACGAATCAGGCAATATCAAAGACCTAGAAGATTGTATAAACGTCCATAAGCGGGCCCGAAACTTAACCCAAAACATCGCTAATGCCAATGGAACCGTGGCAAAGCCAGGAGATATTATTGAATACTCTTTGTTAGTCGAAAATACCGCAAATGTTATCATCCCGAAGTTCGTTATCCAAGAAAATATTAGTGACATTTTGGACTATGCCGACGCCACCAACCTAGGTGGAGGGAAAATTGGTTCTGCCTCTATTCTAAGATGGCCTGATGTCTCCCTAAAAGCAAAAACAACGATTACCAAAAAATTCACAATAAAAGTTAAAAACCCATTGCCTTCAACACCTCGATCGACCTCAGACCCAGGTAAATTTGATATGGTCATGACGAACGTATATGGCGACACTGTGACTATCAAATTACCCCCGTCAATCACCAAACAAACCGAACTTGTTACAGGCGAACTACCAAAGACAGGCCCTGGTACGGGTCTGGCAATAGGCTTCGCCTTGACCACAATAGTTGGTTACTTCTTCGCGCGCAGCCATCTGATGGCAAAAGAGCTAGATATGGTTAGTAAAGACTTCCCGATTGGAGCAAATTAATATGAGTGAGAAGCTTCGTGACAGCCCAGAAAAAGCCGTAGAAAGCATTGATACTTCCGTCCAGAAGCATAATAATCTGGAAAAGCTGAAGCGGCAGACCGAGAATGTTCCCGAAGTTAACGTAGAAAACATTAGACATAAAGTAGAAACAGAGGCCGCCAGTGGTAAAGAGATAACCGTTGGCGAGAGACAATCTAATCCTCAAATGGTTATTGATCGGGTAGTAAAAAACCAAAGCTACCGGAAGACTCTCAAGAAAGTTCAGTCCCATCTCAGTATTCCTGAGCGAACGTTAAGTAGACTCATCCACCAGCCTGTTAT
>CAYIDS010000010.1:0-6375 GCA_964362185.1 uncultured Saccharimonas sp. (SeqCode) | reverse complement strand
TAGAAAAAGCTAGCTCTGCTATGGCCTACACCATAGCAAGACCCTCGGGTTTCCTGGCAGGCTCGTTTGTTACCCTTGTTGGCAGTGCCTTACTGGTTATAACAGCCAAGCGTTATGGTTTTAGCTACAATTACCTGGTGTTCATTATGCTTTTTGGAGCTGGCTACGTCTTGGGCATCACCCTAGAGGCAATCATCCGCTTCAGCCGAATTTCAAAAAAGTAGCATGCAGTCGTTACGGAGTTATAGCCATTCCAAAACAAAACCTGCATTTTGAACTGTGCCTCAGTGGCTATAAACTCTCATTCCTCCTGCAACGTATCTATGGATATGTTTTAGTCGGATATGAGGGTTTCTGTCTCACTGATCCATCACTTCAAAAAAGACAGGTTTTGTTTTGGAATGGCTATAGGCCTTGACGAGGCTTCAAATTACCTTCCCTATCGATATAAATAGTGTCATCAGCATCCTCCTTAGTAGCAACAAGGGGCTTGCCTGAAGCAAGTGGGTTTTCTTCAATATCCTGTTTAATCTCACTTGCCAGGTCACTTACTTCTTTCATGCCAGCCTCCGTAGTGGAAATATTTTTGGTGTTTGTCTGCAAAGGCTTGGGATTCGCTGACGATAAGGCGCGTCTTTTGGCAAGCCATTCGTCAAGAAAAGATGATCCACTGCTGGCGGTGCCAGCTTGCCTGGGCGGTACTGCTGGACGTTGGGCGGCGTCCCCAAAGGGGTTACGAGCGTAAAAGTCTGGCTTTGGTGCTTCCTGAGTTGCTAATCTAGTAAAGATGTCGTGTTCTACCTTGGCCCTAGGACGACCATACTTGGCCGCAGATAGCTGTTTGAGGGCTTTGGCTAGCTCTTCATTGGGCGTGCCCAGCGGAGGCAATGTAGCCATGCTAAATGGCTGAGTCGGCACTCCTCCAATAAGCGTTCGCGTGATCGTATTGTAGTTCGGCACCCTGAGGAGGTCTTCACTGTCAAATGTCGGTTGAAAATACTTGGATAAAGATTCTACGTCGTTCTGACCTACACGGAACGATACAATGGTACCCATATTACCAAATACGGCGTCACGAATCTCATCTGTTAATTGGGTCGTAAATTGATTTGCGACAATCAAGTTGAGACGATACTTTCTGGCTTCCGACATGATGGTTGCGAACGAATCGGTTGAAAAATTTTGAAACTCGTCAACGTACAAGCAAAAGTCTGTCCGCTGGTCTTCAGGTATGTTCGCACGGCTCATAGCTGCCGCCTGAAATTTCATAACGAAGATCATGCCTAGCAGCTTGGAGTTGAGCTCACCACTGCGTCCTTTACTGAGGTTAACAAGTAAAATCTTCTTTTGATCCATTATTTCTCGTAGATCAAATGAGCTTTTTGTTTGACCGATGATGTTTCGCATCATTTCGTTGCTCAAGAACGCGCCAAACTTACTAACGAACCAACCGAGCACTTCACTCTTGTGATAATCGCTAGTCTGAGCCATTTCTTTGTTCCAGAAGTCCAGCACAGTCTGATCAGTAACGTGTTTCAATTTTTGCTTGGCGTATTGATTGTCGGTGAAAACCTTTGGTATATCGATAAAGGTGGCACCTCCCGGGTCACTCATAAGTGTCAAAGCCGCATTGCGAAACCAGTGCTCATAGCGAGGTCCAATAATGCCTTGATGCTGCGGATCATACAGCTTGTAGAGCATGTTAATAGCTTCTTGGATTAAGAAATCCTTCTGTTCTGGCGTGTTGAACTCGAATAGATTCAGACCCATCGGGAAGTCCATGTCGGCAGGAGAAAAATGAATAACATCTTCTGTCCGCTCCTTGGGCACCATAGCCAACAAACGATCCACCGTGTCACCGTGTGGGTCAACAAAGGCAAAGCCTTCGCCGTTCAACATGTCTTGCAATGCCAGATTTTCTAAAAAGTTCGATTTACCTACACCGGTTTGTCCAACGGCATACATATGACGACGCCTATCTTCGAGAGTCAGACGAATCGGTTTTTTCACTCCACGGAAGATGTTATAACCAAGCAATATTCCTTCATCAGATATATTACGTGGTCCATCAACCTGTTTAGAGGCCTGACGTTCTAGTTGGCTTGTCGGGATATTCCCTTGGTCTGGAAAATGGAATATTGTAGCTAGCTCGACTGAGTTCAATATGGTTTGTTTGTTCTCTTGAGGGAAAAATCTCAGGATATAGGCGGTCACAAAGCGCTCAATGTCTTTGGCGGCCGTATATTTGAAGCCGTTCTTGCCTTGTGAGTCAAATAGAGCGAAGGTTGCTACTACATTATTGAGTAGTACTTGTGCCCGATTCGACAGATTAGAAGACGCCACCACTCGTATCAGCACCTCAAAGCCTGGATATCTTGTCTTGGCGTCAATCGAGTCCAATATATTCTGATCCATACTAGAAAGTTCAGGCTTGTCCGAGCTACCAGCGCCCTTGCTTTTGTCCTCCGGAGGCTTCACGAAAGCCACAAACAGTTGCCTTAGCCACCAGAACGCTTGATCACTCCCCTTCTTACTATCTTTTCCCTTTCGCTTCTTTACAGCGATAGCATGGGCTGCTTTTCGCCAATCTGGAGAAGCTGGTCGCATCATAATCTGAATGCCTACACCGTCCTCTTTGTCTAAACTAGAAAGCGCGTTAAGCAATGACTGCATAGCGTCTCGTTTGAGCTCTTGATATGTCTCTATGGGATATGCAAAGTGCTCCTTTAGACTCAACTCACCACCTATGGTTCCACTTAACTTACCAACTGGACTAAAAATATTGTGTTCAGCGACCTCTTCCATTCGCGCCGCAGGGTACGCGCTAACTACTGCTTGCTTGACAACTTCTACCAAAACGACTGGTACAGCGGCGTAAAAGTGTACCACCCCCTTGGCGCCTACTATCTCAAAAGAGAAGTGACGCTGTCCATAAAACTTGCTCTTAAACCCCTTTTGTAGCGTACTGCCAATAATGCCGTACAATATCTCGGCCTTGGAAATGTTTTCATCTACTACATCTCGTTCGTCCCTAGATCCCACTTGTGTGTCCTCACTGGAAGGTGGCAAGTGAATCAAAAGTGGTACCATCTTCAACCCACGCTCAAAGTTTTTTTGCTCGCGGAACAATCGACGAATTTGCAAGAATATAAGAGGTGAAGCTACACCTAAAAGGATAAAAAACGTACCGAAAATAACCAAAGAGGCACCCATAAGACTACTACGTCTCCGTTAGTTTAACGTCTTTGTTGAATCGTTTCTTGATGTACGTGGCTTTATATTGATTCATCTCAATATTTTGCAAATGGGGGTCATTTTTTGTTTTATTGACGATCTGTTTTGCTTTGGCAACCCATTCTTTCTCAATTAGGTCGTTGTCATCAGCTATAGCCGGCACGCTTGTTGTGGTGGATATCCCCGAATTTACCTGAGTTTTTGTAGGAGGGGGCGCAGGGGAGACGGGGGCAGGAAGTCCAGTTGGGGCACTTTCTACAGCCTTAGTAGCGACTGCTTCGTCAACTGTTTCAGCCCTCTTGGCTAGCTCAGGTAACGTGGTCGGAAATTTTATCTCAGGACTTGGTGTCGCTCCCTGTTGTATCGCTTCATGGTTATCACGTTTCATATCTAGTTTAAGTATATAGGATTTTTATTCTTTTTCACATCGTCGCCCAAGCCTAACTCGCACTGTACTGGAACGGGGGTAGCTACGCCTTTCCCACTCATCCATCGCCCCAGGTTACACCTAGGACGTATGAAAGGCGTGGTAGCTAGCGGATAAAGTCAGCTCTTGAGATGTAGAATATCGCGAAAGCTAACAAAGAAACTGATACCAAGACATCTCTAATAGTTAACTGATGAACCGACTGAAAAACCAACAACAATACTGGCAATGAGGCCGCTCCACTTGCAATCATTGTTTCACGCCTACTATTGCTTCGAAGTTTTGTATGTCTCAAAGCTAGCTTTGTACCACTGTACATTAGAATAAACGAGAGAATGAAAGGCATTACTAAGACCGGTAGTGGCAAGCGCCTTGGATCAGTTGTCATAATGAGTAAGAGTAATACTGCAGCGCTAAGCAGAGTTACGAATAGATGTTTGTTCTTTTTTAGATTAGCCACAGATTAATCATATCAATATTTCAAAAAAAATACGCACCTATAAAGAGGTGCGAAAAAGAGCCTGGACGGTAAATCCGCTCCAAAATATTTAATGTATAGCGCTTACCGTCCCTGGCTTGATTGAGAAATCCCACAAAACAGGTTTGCGGAGATCTCGTTGACTGACCGCTCGTACTGCTTTTGACAGCTTGAGCGATATCGACCTCCCGATCGTAGATTGTAAGTTTTTGTATTCTGCTTACGATAAAAATTTACTATTAATGATAGGATAAGTCAACTAACTTTTAATGTAATTAAAACAACTTATGCCTGTTTGAACATATATGTAGCAAATAATTTGGTTATATTTATCGTTGTAATTATTATATGAATAAATTCTTTAATTTTATTTGGTTAGCAAAGTAATGCCTTAAAAACACTAATATCATTGCCGCGAGAGGCACATTTACTGTGCGTGAGGCAGTAATTTACATGCGGAATTGTTGACACCTAGACTAATCCTCACGATCTTTTTCTTTAACCACCTAGAGTTATCAAATTAGACTGTGATATATATTTACTCGATGCCTGCATTATTGGGGCTCATAAGCTAAACAATGTGTCTGCATTGCCGGCTACTGTACGCGAAATTACAAATTGCCTGTCAATAAATGCACTGTAGATACATATATGCGCCATTTGGGGGTAAAACACACTAGAAAATTTAACTTTTCAAACAAGCTCACGATACCTTGATTGAAAAGTTATACACATGTTCATTAAAAATATAACATAAACGTGTTGACACAAGAAAATGTAGTGTCTAATATATGATTAGCACTTGAATAAAAAAAGTGCTCAAAAACAAAAAGACATCTGTAACAACGGCTTCTCGCAAGCCGTTGTTCCTTGAAAGAGGAACAACAAAACCAACAGACCAAAAGTAATAATATAAATATCAAGCACCGTCACCCACATCTAAAAAAAGATGTGGGTGACTTTTTTTAGAGTACAATATAGATATTGTGAGCAGTGTCGTCCGGAGTATCGTTGATTACGGGGGCTCTGGTATTCTATTGGATGTTGAGTGTCAATTATCAAACGGTCTACCAAATATTATTATCGTGGGTTTCGGCAATAAAGCAGTTGACGAAGCAAAAGAAAGAGTCCGCAGTGCTTTTTATAGTAGTAAGCTGGACCTGCCCCGCAAAAGAATCACGATTAACCTAGCCCCTGCTGATGTGCCAAAAGACAGCACTAGCTTTGATCTAGCTATTGCCGCTAGCATTTTGCTAGAAAGTAATCAGATCACTCAACAGAGTCTACTCAGCCAAGCTATGGTATTGGGAGAGCTTGGTCTAGACGGGTCGGTAAGATCCGTACGAGGAGTAATTGGCAAGCTACTTGCTGCCAGAAAATTAGGCTACAAAACGGTATTTGTACCAACTAGAAACCTTCGTCAAGCCTTACTTGTTCCTAACTTGACAGTAATTGGCGTTGGCAGTCTGCGCGATCTATACCTAGACCTTACTTCTACTATTCCGCTGAAGCGCAATATTTCTGGTAGAGAAAAAATAACCATCGGTGAAAAAATTGAGTCCGATTTCGCTGACGTAGTTGGTCAAGCCAGAGCTAAACGCGCACTAGAAATCGCCGCCGCTGGCAATCATAACGCCCTGTTATCTGGTCCACCAGGTACGGGAAAAAGTATGCTGGCTAAGGCTTTGCCATCAATTTTGCCACCACTATCCAGAGATGAGGTTTTAGAAGTTACGCAACTACATAGCCTAAGTACAAACAACTACGACCAGATCGTTACTACTCGTCCGTTTCGAGCGCCACACCACAGTGCCAGTCTGGTCTCTATAGTAGGTGGCGGTCAAAAGCCACGACCTGGTGAAATAAGTCTGAGTCATCGTGGTATTTTATTCCTAGACGAGCTACCAGAATTCAATAAAACCACCCTGGAAGCTCTGAGACAACCACTGGAAGATAAGGTTATCAGTGTAGCTCGTGCTAAAGATAGTATTACCTTTCCGGCAGACTTTATGATGATTGCCACAGCCAACCCTTGCCCTTGTGGTTACTACGGTACAACCAAGGCGTGTATCTGTTCGCCTAGCCATATTCTCAAATACCAGCAAAAACTATCCGGTCCCATCCTCGACCGTATCGACCTATACGTTGATGTTGATGAAGTACGCCACGATAAACTGCTCAGCAAAGCTACCAGTGAACAAAGTGAGCTACTTGGTCGTCGGGTACTGCGTGCCCG
>CAYIDS010000009.1:0-10455 GCA_964362185.1 uncultured Saccharimonas sp. (SeqCode) | reverse complement strand
TATTTGCCACTTTTCTCTGACCATTATAGATACTGATCCCAGCAAGCTCGCCGACCTTTTCAGACAGGCTGTTGTCAAAAAATGTGACGGCTTCGGCAGCCGTTTCGTTTGTGCGCGAAGTATCAAAATTTCTGTCGTACTTAATAAATGTTGTACGGTAGCGCATCTGACGTCCAAGCCATTTCTCATAATTGTTGAACGCATCTGTTCCCAGAGTACTAACACCTATGGCATCAGGTACATCTTGGGCTAGTAAGGAAGTGCTAAGATGCTCCGCTTTGGCAAAAAATAGTAATAAACTTCCCCCCACCCCGAAAACTAGTGCAAACAGTGCCATCCCACCCTTGAATGAATTAGGGTTAAAAAGCCTCGCTAATTTTCTGAGCTTACTGGAGCTTTTTTTGGTATTTGTTCTTCGTAGTGGTTTTATTATTACAGCCATAAAGAGTGAATCCTTTATAGATCTTATATTGAGACTAATCATAAGTATATTCGGGGAGGGTGAATAGTCAACACCGTAGGTATACGCTTGTGTATAGAAAGTAAAAAACTATCCATTCGAAGTCAGAGTGTTGACAGAAGGTACAGATGGTGTAGTTTTGGTCGACCAAGTTAAGTGTATGGATTGGCGAGTTAGAGACTTAACGTTTCAATGCAAAGCCCCTGATTCGGTGTTGAATAACGGTACTGAAATACTTAGTGCGTTGATTTCAGACTAAATCTCACAAATCGCAAAAAAAAGGGCAAAGCCCGCCAAAAAACGCTTTGAGCAAAGTAGACATTCCCGCCTAGGAAGTTACAGTGCTTTTAAAACACGATCAGAAATATATTTCAAAAATGATTGCAAAATAATTATGCTTAGGGGTATACTCATGGTGTCATAAGTTAAAAGCAGTTAAAAAAGGAAAAGTGTAAATATAATGGTTAAAAATGTTAAAAAAGTAAGTCCAAGCACAAAACTAAAAAAAATCTTAAACAATCCAAAATATGTAATTTTACTAGTATTTTTAATAGGTTTCGCCGGAATCGGTGGCTATAAAGTCTATCAATCCAGTGCTGCTACGCAAAAGACTTCTGCAAATGTAACATGGTGTAACTACCTGATACAATCTAAAAAAATTACAAGCATGAGAATTGGCAGTGAAGGTGTCTGTGTAACTACACTCGGTAGGGCGTTAAATGGCATCAGAACACTTTATCAAAAAAATAATATTTGGGATAATATTAACTACTCTGCAATCGGTAAATCAGATGCCTACGATACAACATACTTTAACGCGGTTAAAGGATTTCAAACATGGCAACAAACACAAAACGTAGGCCCAATTGACGGCATAGCTGGCCCCAAAACCTGGGCACGTGTAACCCAGATGTGTCATGAAAATTACAATCTCACGCTACAATGCGGTTTAGATAAGTAGTAACATAAAAATCATCCACGAGAAGTAAAAAATAATTGATGAGGGTAATATACAAATTATTACTTGTTAGCTTCGGTCTGCTCTACTTTGCAATTACTGTATTTATGCCAGCACACGCTAAAGCAGCAACTGCAAAGTTAATATTATCCACTCCGACTGCGAGCATTACAAATGGCACTGAGTTTAACGTAACACTTAAAGTGAACCCAGGAATATCAATTTCTGGTTTGTCTACTGACGTTACATATAACCCTTCGCAACTAACATATGTATCATATTCTGAATATGCAACCGCCTTTCCGGAACTTTGGGCTTTTACGCCTGATAGCGGTAAATTATCTGACACGCGTTCAGCGGGTAGCGAAGTGTCTGGGAGTAGCATTGTTGTTACATATAAGTTTAAGGCAGTTGCAGGTAGTGGGCAATCCACTATTGAAGCACTAGGAAGTGCAATCTCAGGCGGTTCAGAGCTGGCACTTGCAAAAAGCACATTAATTTTAAATTTGTCATCAAATTCACCATCAGGTGGGAACAATCCTAGTCCGATACAACCATCAGCAACTCAAGACAGCGGAGTATCAACCAATAGTGCAATTCCTGAAAAAAATAATACGGATAATCAGAGTCAAAGTGTTAATGCTGTCATAGAACCCGATCCCAGTAGTAGTGATCTAAAGGCGAGTAATTCTGTTTCAAATACGCTCGGTAGCATTTCAAACATAGTTTCTGCAAAAAATAAATTCCCATTTATTTTGATTATTTTGGGACTCGTAGCTACTAGTGGTGGGGGGTGGTATTTGTTGCGTAGGCGGAAGATTATGCAAAACGCGGGGCATTTTCCTGACGTAGGATCAGTTCCATCAAGTACTAACAATGATTTGCATGCAGATATATTTACCGGCACTAATCAACTAGACACGACCACTATTTCACCTACTGACACAAACATACAGCCAAATACTCTTGCTACGCCTAGTCAAACAACAATACCGACGCAAACGGAAACGCCTATTCAACAACCCCAAAACCCTGTACCAAACGATCCTATCCCAGCTTCGGCAGTAGTTGAGCCATTTGTAATTCAGCCCACAGAACCCCAAGCACCAAAACAAACACCAGTTCTGCCACAGCAACCTGTAAACAATGCAGTTGTTATGCCAGAGAGAACTATGGCAGAGCCAAATGAAGACCCTAAAACGTATTAGACAAAAACTTGGTTACGATGGCTTGCTACTTCTGGTAATAGTATTTTTGGTTGGATTTTCGTGGTCTTGGCTGTTTCAAAGCCGGGTTACGGCGCTTTCAAATTCTATTGTAGTTGGGTATTTTATAGCGCTTCTGGCGTTTGTTGTTTTTGTTAGCTTTAGTAGCTATGTTTATTATAAATTTATTCGATTTTTTAACCATAAATTCTTAGCAAAATCCAATCCTTCTCCATGGGTTTTGCCACTTTTGTTTGTGCTTTGGGCGGGGGTTGAGTTTCTAGTAGTTTTTTTGTCGGCTTTTGTATGGATGGGCAAAAACGGCAGTATTGATTCTGTTTTGCCATTTGCTGCATTTACGCCATTCGTTTCCCATACTCCGTTGGTATTTTTGGTTAGATTTTTAGGTTTTCATGGTTTGTCCGCGACAATTGTAGTTTTACTGTATGTTGGTTTAGTAGAAAAATTACGCAAATACATAATCCCGACTGTTTCTGTTGTATTTGTTCTGACCGTTACCTCGTGGGTTTTGTACAAAACACCATCTGGTACCATGATAAACGCGGTAATAGTGGCCGAAAAACTGACCGAGAAAACAGACCAAATTGATTCTAACCATGACATTATAGTATTTCCAGAATACGGTTTTACCGGTAGTAGTTCTGGGGCAGACAGACTCAAAATTTCAAATAATAAAAATACATACTACGTAGGCTCAAAACAAACATCTGCAGGTGTTGGTCACAACAATATACTTGTATTTGGTTCTGCGAAAAATGGAGACATAGAACAGAGAAATAAATCCAGACTAATCCCCGGCGGTGAATATTTGCCATATTTTGTAGATGTTATTTTGAACATCACGGGGGCGCAAAATACCAAAGAATATTTCCAAATTCTAAATTCAGTCGAAAAAGGTCCAACAAATCATCAACCACTTGGTGCCGACAATAGATTCTTTCTAGGCAGTTCTGTCTGTTCCAGCATCATACAAACCGAAGATTATAGAAAGTTTGTACAAAACGGAGCAACGATTTTAACTAATTCCGCATCTCTAGGCATATTCGCTAGCAAACTTTTTACTACTCAGCACCGCGGTCTAGCCAAATTTATGGCTGTGTCCAATGCTCGGCCATTTCTACAATCATCTAACGACTCCGATGCTTTTGCATTGGACCATAATGGACGTACGATTGCCACAATCCAACCTATAAATTCGCGGGAAGTCAAAATCAGCACAAATACCAAAAGAACTCCATATAGTTACCTCGGGGAGTGGCCGGCTTTCGCGGGAGTTGTTACAATCGTCATATTGATTTTGAAAAAATACAAAATTAGAGAAAAACTGACAAAAAAACCGTCAAAATAAATCAAAAAGCCTTGTGAAATTACGAGAACTTCACAAGGCATTTTTCACGCGTCTTTGTTTGTTCTTATGCTACACCCATGTGTCAAAAAATGCACATGCTTTTTGTATAATTTTTCCGTTTTATTTCCAAACAGACAACAGTACTCCGTTGGCAAGTAGAACTACCAAAAAATAACCAGTATTTATCCCCCAAAGTTTCTTACGACCTCCGGCAAAAACAGTGTTTACTCCTTGGGGTATAGCCACAAACCCAAGCCATATCCATGTCGCTGTCAGTAATCCAACAGAAACGTCAGTATAATCTGGGTAAAAATATGCAGCGTAAGTTACAAAATGCAGCAAAACAAACGCTTGCACAAAAGCACCAGCGGTGGTGATAACGTAGCTTTTGGCACCATCGCCCATTTCGTCCATTTTTTTCCCAACTAGTTTTGCCCAATCTTTGGCAAACAACGCTTTTGAATACCAGATAGCTCCCACAACCATGTTTACTACTACGGCAGCAACTATTGCTATCCAGTTAATATCTACTGTCGGCATAAAATCCCCCTCATGTTTATATTTTATGTATACGCTCTTTTGGTCGCAAAAACAACCTTTACTCGACTTACCCAAAATCCCTGCAGTCCCAGACTCACCAGAACTGTCCAGAAGCTGCTTTTTTCGCTCTCGGCGTAGCTTTGCTACTCCTCCGTCAGATAAAACAGCTTCTGCATTACTTCTGGATGACTCTGTAGCCTGCGAGGTTTTGCGTAAGTCGAGTTTATGCTGATAAGATAAGTGATATGGAAAACAAACTGGAACATCTTGCGGAATTTCAAGAAATTTTGGCAAACTATCGGATGTCGGATGAAAGCAAAGCAATTCTAAGTCAGACCAAATTAGTTCTTTTGATATCTGTTACCGCCGGTGGGCGAAACACCATAATAGATCAACTACTAAAGTCCGAAGATTTTCACTACATAATATCTGACACAACCAGACATAAACGTGCAAACAACGGTGTTATGGAACAGGATGGACGTGAATATTGGTTTAGGTCAGAAGCCGAAATACTGGCAGACCTAAAAGCTGGAAATTTCCTAGAAGCAGCCATAATTCACAATCAGCACGTTTCTGGCATCAGCATTCGTGAACTGAAAAAAGCTCATCAAATGGATAAAACAGCCATAAGTGAAATTGAAATTGTAGGTATGCACAATATTGTTGAAGCTTGCCCAGAAGCAATAGCCATATTTGTTTTGCCACCTAGCTTTGAAGAATGGATGAAAAGATTAGACGGCAGAGGTGATATGCCAAAAGCAGAAAAAAAACGACGTTTGCAAAGTGCCGTATTAGAATTTGATGCCGCTTTGAACCACCAATATTATACATTTGTAATAAATGATGATTTTCATAAGTCCGTAAACAAGATATTAGACATAACAGCAGGTAATATTGATTCTGAAATTCAAAAACAGGGGAAAGAATTGGGTATTAAACTTCAAGCAGACACAAAAAATTGGTTAGAAAATAACTGAGAGCTAATCCACGTCTATCTGTTAATGGCGAAACTTTAGCAGTTGCTATGATTTTTAAACTGTTTTCTTGGCTTTTGGTCGTAGCCGTAGCTACGAACCGAAAACAAAAAACAGTTTAAAAGTAGCAGACCTGAAGTTTTTAGCTAACAGATAGATGTGGATTAGTTCTAAGCACCCCAGTAGAAGAACCAAAATCGATAAACCAAAAATGTTTACGGGGCTAGCGCTATTTGTATCTCCGGATTTGGTTATTAGTGAACCACTGGCAGACGAGATAGAATCAGATTGATAATATAGTATTGGCACTCTTGACACATGAGTGCCAGACCGCTTATAATTGGCACTACAATAACATGAGTGCCACATGACAGAACGCCAAACACTACTTTTATCAGCTATAGTCGAACAGTACGCCGAAGTTGCCAGTCCGGTGGGTTCTTCTTTGCTTGCCAAAGTTTTTAACGTTAGTTCTGCCACGATTCGCGCCGAAATGGCCGAGCTAGAAAAACTAGGGTTTATACACCAACCTCACACCAGCGCCGGCCGCGTTCCGACAGACAAAGGTTATCGGTTTTACGTAAACAATATGACAGAAGCAGTTGAAACTACTGCCGAACGCCGTGGAGAGCGTGCACTTACAGCCAGAGTTGGCGGCGGTGGTTTGCCAGAACGAACCATACGCAACGCCGTGGATACGCTGGTAGAACTAACTCACAATTTGGGCTTAGCAACCATAGGCGACCAGCTGTATATGGGCGGACTGGCAAATTTGTTTGGACAGCCAGAATTCATAGGCGGCGCACAAGTGCAACAAGTTGCAAGTTTGCTAGATAATTTAGAACCATGGTTGCGTGAAGCTGCTCCCAACAAACCTCTTAGTGTATATATTGGTGCCGAAAACCCCATAGGCAGAAGTGCCCAATGCTCTCTTATTATCAGCAAATTCCGAAGTCCATACAGCGACGAAAGCTACATAGGTGTGCTCGGTCCGACTCGCCAGAGCTATCGTGACGTAATGACGCTGGTACGCGGAGCAGGCGAGGCGCTAGAGAGGGCGCTATATGAGTAGTCCTGAAAATCCATTCATGGGAACTTTGGATGGCCCACTATTTGTTCAGGAAGCATACATTGCTCAGGATCTGTGCGGAACACCACAAATTGTTCCTAAACGTCAGCAATTAATTGCTCAAGCCTTGGAATTGCCTCTTAGTAAAGTAGCAGCTGGTAGCTGGTTGGCTGAACGTGTTGTTGAAGAAGCTGATGAAGAAATCGCACTCGCAAAACTAGCTGGAGATTTTGATACAGGAGCATTTTATGAGTAAAAAACCAACATTTACAGATTTACAAAAGCAAATAAGTGAACTTACAGAAGCTCTTATGCGTGAAAGGGCAGATGTAACCAATGTCCGACGTCAGCACGAAGAACAGACTGGTGGTCTAAAAGACATGGTTAAATCAAGCGTAGTACGTCAACTTTTACCAGTTATAGATAACTTTGAAAGAGCTCTGAAACACGTGCCAAAAGAGATTGCCGACAATGATTATGTCAAAGGCGTGCAAGGCGTTGTAAAACAGTTCGAAAAGACGCTGGCAGACATGGGCGTAGAGCGAATTAAGACCGTTGGCGAGGTTTTTGACCCACATTTGCATGAAGCCGTCAGTGCTGAGGATGGCGCGGAGGTTATCGGTGAAGAGGTGCAAGCCGGCTATAAAATTGGCGACACTGTTATCCGCCATGCCATGGTTTTACTGAAAGGCAAATTATGACCCAAGAAATTCCACAGCGAGACGCCATGTTGGAAGAGCGAGATTATGCGCTTTTGCCGGCTGACGTAGAGCTTCTACTCGCGGTGCTGGTGCTTAGCGAGGAACAAGAACAAAAATAAGCAACCATTTGCTCGGCTGAAATGTCGATGGAGTAAGTTAGCAACCTGACTCTCAACCCCCCCCTGGTTCTAACGACTTAAAAAAGATACCACAACACGTTACAAGGTTCAACCTTGTAACCCCTTGAGAGTCAGGTTTGGCATTCTTGACGCCGTGTCAAAACCGTCAACCACAAACGATCGCTGGGCTACCCTGGCACATCTTTCTTGGCGATATTCTCTCCAGTCCAGCAACTAGTAGCAATAGCTACAACTTGCTCAGGGCTTCAAAAATATCACCAAACTAGCTGCCCCATGAACAACCCATCGATCATTTATGTTGGCACTCTTGACACGTGAGTGCCAATTTTAGTATGATATAATGGTTTTAGCACTCAACCAAGCTAATTGCTAATTAAGGAGAATTAGATGGGTAAAATTATCCTTCGACGGGCTCAGGATTATCTAAATAAAAGGAGAATTATATGGGAAAGATAATAGGAATCGATCTGGGTACTACAAATAGCGCTATGGCGGTAATGCAGGCTGGTAAGGCCGAAATTATTGCTAACAGCGAGGGTGCACGTACTACGCCAAGCGTGGTGGCACTGAATAAAAACGGTGAGCGTTTGGTGGGTCAAGTGGCTCGCCGCCAGCAGGTGACCAATAGCAAAAACACTATTTATGAAGTAAAACGCCTGATTGGCCGCAACTGGACGGACAAAGAAGTCCAAAAAGACATCAAACTAATGGGTTACGAAATGGTCAAGAGCGGCAATGGCGTCAAGGTGAAGATGGGTGATAAAGACTACAGCCCTGAAGAAGTGAGCGCCATGATTCTTGGCAAGCTCAAAGCTGACGCCGAGGCCTTCCTTGGCGAACCCGTAACCGAGGCAGTTATCACTGTGCCGGCTTACTTTGATGACAGCCAAAGGCAAGCTACCAAGGACGCTGGCAAAATCGCTGGTCTGGAAGTAAAACGTATTATTAACGAGCCAACCGCCGCCGCTTTAGCCTACGGACTAGACAAAGATAGTAAAAAAGACGAAAAGATTGCCGTTTTTGACCTTGGTGGTGGGACGTTTGACGTTTCTATTTTGGAGTTGGGCGATGGGGTATTTGAAGTCAAGAGCACTAACGGTGACACACACCTGGGTGGTGCCGACTTTGACCGCGTCATCGTAAATTATTTGTCCGCTGAGTTCAAAAAAGAGCACGGCGTTGATATTTCTGACGACAAAGCCGCAATGCAACGTCTGCGTGACGAAGCCGAAAAGGCCAAGATAGAGCTATCTACCACCAGTGACGTGGCTATTAACTTGCCCTTTTTGACAGCCGATGCCGATGGGCCAAAACACTTTGAACACAAGCTGACTCGCGCCAAACTAGAAAGTCTGGTTGGCGAGCTTATTGACAAGACAGCAATTCCTTGTGAAAAAGCCCTCAAAGACGCTGGATTAAAAGCCAGCGATATTGACGCGGTGGTGCTAGTCGGCGGCATGACCCGAATGCCATCCGTGCAGAAAAAGGTTAAAGCTATCTTTGGCAAAGACCCCATGCAAGGTGTAAACCCAGATGAAGTCGTCGCGGTTGGGGCTGCCATCCAAGGCGGCGTTTTGCAGGGTGATGTCAAAGACGAGTTGCTACTAGACGTAACACCACTAAGTCTTGGTATTGAAACCCTGGGAAGTGTTACTACCAAGCTAATTGAACGTAATACTACTATTCCAACCAGCAAGAGCGAGACATTTAGCACGGCAGCCGATAATCAGCCGCAGGTAGAAATTCACGTCCTGCAGGGTGAGCGCGAGATGAGCGCAGACAACAAATCTCTGGGACGTTTTGTTTTGGACGGTATTCCATCAGCACCCCGTGGCGTGCCACAGATTGAAGTAACCTTTAATCTGGACGCTAACGGTATCTTGAACGTCACCGCCAAAGACAAAGGTTCTGGCAAAGAGCAGAGCATTACCATTCAAAATAGCGGCAACCTGAGTAAGGATGATGTCGAAAAAATGGCCAAAGAGGCTGAAGCCCACGCCGATGAAGACAAAGTCAAGCGTGAAGCCATCGATGCTCGTAACTCGCTAGACAGCGCGGTCTACCAGGCCGAAAAGATGAAATCGGACAACCCTTCGACAGACTCAGGGCAGGTAAAGATTAGCGAAGAAGACACCAAAACAATAGACGAAGCTATTGAGGCCGCCAAGAAAGTCGTGGCAGACGAAAAGGCTGATAAAGAAGCGCTTGATGCCGCAGCCAAGGAATTGACTGAAAAGATCATGCCAATCGGCACCAAAATGTACGAGGAGGCTTCTAAAAAAGAAGCCGACGAGAATCCTTCCGAAGCTTCAGCGAAGGAGGATACGAACGATAAATCCTCGAAGAAATCCAAGAAAGATGAGCCAGTAGAAGGCGAAGTCGTCGACGACAACAAGAAAGAAAAATAGTGGCTATACACCAAGCAAAGCCACTGATCGTATTGGGTGAAGCCGAGCTTAGTCTATCTGATGAAGTTTTATATGGCTGGGAAAAATGGGTAGGTGCTGAAAAAATAGGTACATTCATGGACGCTATTGATAGAGGTGATAGGTTTCCGCGTGTTGCAGTGACTGATCGAGGCACGCATTTTTCATTGGCCTATTGGGCTAACAGAGATGATGATCCTGAGGTGCCAGATGGAGGACATCATCGTTCTGTAGCACACTACCTTGCTAGAGTCCCGCTAAGAGTTTTAGTTGTCGCAACACCCGCCGATCCTCCGTACTTCGAGTTTAATGAGAGTTTTGAGATTAGAAACATAACAAATATTCCGATATATTAAGACAATGACCAAGCGTGATTACTACCCCAGTACCAAAATCTTGAAGTTTCGTAATCTGATTGCAGACTACTTCACTCAGGATTTGGTACGGGGCAGGCGAAGTTTTGGGGTATCCCATGTCTAAGAGAGACTATTATGAAGTTTTAGGGGTTGGCAAGTCTGCCAGCGCGGATGAGATTAAGAAGGCTTTTCGGCGGGCGGCTGTTGAACATCACCCCGACAAAGGAGGTGATGAAACTAAGTTCAAAGAGCTC
>CAYIDS010000008.1:4235-10524 GCA_964362185.1 uncultured Saccharimonas sp. (SeqCode) | reverse complement strand
AAATTTACAAATTATATACCGTTGTATATACTGGGGTATATGAATAATCTAGATAAAACCATCATTAATATTAAGGTTAGTAAAAGCCTCAAGCGTGATGTCCAAGAGTTAGCTGATGAGATCGGTGTACCTTTGACCACCGTTATTACCGCTAATCTTAAGGAATTTGTCCGCAGCCGTTCCCTTACTGTTTCGGCTTTCCCCCGGCTCAAGCCTGAAATTGAGCGTGAAATTGAAGTAGCTGTAGCAGATTTCCGGAAGGGTGAAAACATATCCCCTGTTTTTAGCTCGCCAAAAGAAGCGGCTGACTACTTACGTAAGTTATGAGCATAACCTATAGCAAACAGTTCCTGAAAATGGTTCGTAAACTGCCGCCAAAAGTCAAAGCCCAGTTGGCCGACCGGATAGAATTGTTTGGTGCAAATCCGCTACGTAAACAACTGAGAAATCACGCTCTACAGACGCCGTACAAGGGTAGCTACAGCATTAATATCACTGGGGACTACAGAGCCATCTATTACTTAGTCGATGACCAAACGGCACTATTTACTCACGTTGGCACGCATAGCCAGTTATACCGCTAGTGGGAATACACACTGCGTATAGTTCCAAATCGGCAAGTTTAGGATTGTGGAGACGGATCTGCTGGTTCTTTTTCTTCTATCTTTTTTATTTCTGGAGGCTCACCATTTTCTTGGTTTTTGACTGGCTGCTGTTTCCAAACGAACTTGAGTACTAGTAGGATGATAATTCCCGCAGTTGCGTAAACAATGCCAAACCAAACAAGTCGCCATGTAAATAATCGTATAAGTGAATCAAAGGCTCTGGCTAGTGATAGCTGGAAACTATCATTTTGTAATGTTTTGCCCAAACTGCCGGTTGGACTGATTGCTTTTTGGAACAAGTAATTGATCACAAAACTCAATATCTCCAGCACAATACCGATGCCCAATAGCGAGATGGCGATGCTCCGTAACCCTCTGCGACGTGTTTTGTGGATGAATACTACCAATGCCCCAAATAATGTAGCCGATAAACCGAGTAACCATGGCGTCTTTTTAGAAAATTGATAGCCTTTTGGTGCCTGAACAATCTTATCGAAAGCATTTTGACCTTGCTCATCTTTTGGCAAACTATCAACCGAGATGACGGTGTTTGGCAAAAAGTCCGCATTGGAGTTGAAGGCGTTGATCAATTTCTGTTGTTCCAACGCAATGTTTAAACCGATCTGTCGACAAGTGGCTTGGAAAAGATCAAGATTAACTTTTTGTTGTTGCTTACCACAAACTGGCAAAGCCGTGATTTTCTGGCCAGCGTTGTCGGCTACTGATTTGATAAAGGTTTGCTTGGCAGGCAATAGATCTATGCGAAAGTCAGGTTTTGCCGATGTACCGTCAAGCCAACGATAAGTACCATCAATTATTTGTTCGGCGCTGGATTCTAAGAAGGCTGGCGAAAATGCAGTTTTAGCGGCGTTTTGTATGATTGGATCGCTAATGGGGATTTCTCCATCACTGGATTTTTCGGTGCTTTTTTTGGCTTGTTCTAGCAGTGTGTCTACAATCGAGCCGTAGACGTTGCTAGTTTTGAGAGCGTTCTTTATATGAACGGGTGTGCCAAGCGTCACTATCACCGCGCTAACCATTGCCAACAGTACCAATGTTGATTTGAATATACCGCTTGATAGCCACAAGCAAAGCTTTTTAATAAAAACCATGAGCATATTGTACGACATGTAGTTTAAAAGACTTGCATGAACGTGAAGCCAGTGACAGACTTTAGATATGGAAGATTCAATTTTTACCAAAATCGTCAAAGGCGAAATTCCCTGCCACAAAGTCTATGAGGATTCCAAGACGATTGCCTTCATCCCGTTGCATCCAATAGCCTTGGGTCATGTCTTGGTGGTGCCAAAATTACAAGTCGAGTTCTTTTACGATTTGCCTACCAAAGATGCTCACGCATTGATGGACAGCGTTCAAAAAGTTGGCAAGCGAATGAAAGACGTTTTGCGAACAAATCGGGTTGGTCTGAAAGTTGTTGGGTTGGACGTTAATCATGTGCATTTTCATGTAGTTGCTTTTGATACGCTTGATGAATATAACCAGAACGAAGATATGTCTGCCCAGCCTGACCAAACGATACTGGCCACCATGGCCAAAAAACTAGCTTTCTGAGACCCAGGGTCTAACGTGTTACCATAAGCCTATGTTTTCCAATGTCATGATTGCCTTATTTGTTGCTGGACCGTTTGGTGTTTGGGTCTATACAAAGATGCTCCGCCAAACTGGCGGTAACAATCGTAGTGCTTTGATTGGCGCGTTCGTCAGTGGTGGTGTGGCTTTTTTGGTTATCGTGACGCTTGTTGGCATGCTGTCTAGCTAGCCCTGTAGTAAGCTTTCGAGACCTTCTTGGCCTGGTGGCCAAGAAGCTATCCTACTAAGGTAGCAAAACTCGAAAGTCTACTACGGGGCTAGCCTCTTAGTACTAGTCAGGTGGTCTAAAAATCAGTATGATAGTCCTATATGGACGAAGTGGGACTGGGGAGGCAACTCCAAAATGCTCGCAAAAAAGCTGGGCTTACTCAGCAAGAGCTGTGTCAAAAGGCAGGTCTAAGTTATTCAACTCTGGCAAAGATTGAGCGAGGTGCCATTAAAGCGCCATCAATTTTTACGATTCAGAGCATCGCAGGCGCGCTTGATACGTCCTTGGGTGATTTACTGGGTGAAATAGGTCCCAAACCAGTCCAAACCGCCAAAAAACGCTCTAAAAGTGGCGTGCGCTTTGTTTATTTTGACGTAAACGGTTGTTTGGTTCGCTTTTTCCACCGCGCATTTACCCAATTGGCGCAGGAGACAGGAGCTCCGGCCGATATTATTGAGTCGACATTTTGGCACTATAATGACCAAGTTTGCAGAGGTGAAATGACCGTTGAGGAGTTCGATAAAATCTTTGCCCAGCGGATTGGTATGCCAACGCTAGACTGGCTGGATTATTACCTGGAGGCGATTGATCCAATTAAAGAGATGTCTTCCCTGCTGGAGTGGGCAGCTGTCAATTATAATGTCGGGCTTCTCAGCAACATCATGCCAGGCTTTATAGACGCCATGATGGCCAGAGAGATTTTGCCCAGTGTCCCCTACTCCGCCATCATCGATTCGTCAGTTGTCGGTACTATAAAACCAGAGCCAGAAATCTACCAAATCGCAGCCGAGCAGGCAAACGTGAAACCAAATGAGATACTGCTGGTTGATGACTCCCGCGCCAATCTGATGGCAGCCGAGAAAATGGGCTGGCACGTACTCTGGTTTGACGACTATCGTCCCGCCGAGAGTGCCGCCCACGTCCGCCAAGCATTAGAACCGGGGAACCCCTAGCCAAAACTCTTGATGTCTTGCTCAAGGGTGCCCAGGAGTTGCTGGGCTTCTGTAAGCTGGCTCTTTGTTTGATCAACAATCTGTTTGGGCGCGTTTTGCACATAAGACTTATTGCTTAGGCGTGCCTTTAACTGCTTGACCACCCTGCCCTGCTCTTCCAGTTTTTCCAAAAGCGCGGCCTGAAATTTTTTGGCAGTCGCTTCGGCAACATCAAGCCAACAATTTAGACCAGAACTACCCAGGCGAATCCCACCCTGCCCTGCTCTTCCGGTCGTTACTGTTTGCAACCCCGATAGCGATTTTACGAGGTTGGCGTGTTCATTTAACAGGGGTAAATTGTCATGAAGTAGTTTAAGTTTACGTTCTCCCAACACCGCTTGCACGAAGCGGACTTCTTCTGTCAAAATTTTTAGACTTTCAAATTGCTTGGCTTGGGTAGCTGAAGTTTCTGGTATTTCTGGCCATAAACTAGCAACTAACGGAGTCTTAGCATCTCCACAACCCAGGCTCTGCCAGATGGTTTCGGTCACAAATGGCGCGAACGGATGAGCTAGCTTCAGGATTGTTGCCAAACCGTACGCAAGTACCGAATTGTTGGGCTCAACCTTAGAGGCTTCTATGTACCAGTCCGCGAAATCATCCCACACCAAGTGGTACAGTTCGTCGTAAGCCTCAGCAAAGCGATATTCATCCAAAGCTTCTCGTATTCTTCTTTCAGAATGTTGTAATTTACTCAATATCCAGAAATCGGCGACGGCTTTTGGGGTGGGTTTTGCCGCTGAATCCATCGATACGGTTTTGCTCCCGATAAAGCGGGCAATGTTCCAAAGTTTGTTACAGAAGTTGCGGGCCGCTACGGTTTTGCTTATATCAAAAGGGCGATTATTGCCAGGTGCTTCAGACGCGACGATACCCATACGAAACGCGTCACTGCCGTATTGGTTGACGATTTTCATAGGATTGATCACATTACCCTTGCTCTTGCTCATTTTTTGGCCATGTTCATCCTGTATCAGTCCGTGAAGGTAGACTGACTTAAACGGTATCTTGCCCGTGCTATAAAGACCCATCATTATCATGCGAGAAACCCATGGGTACAAAATATCTGCCCCTGTTTCCATTAGACTGTTGGGGTAGAAGCGCTTGAAATCTTCCCCGTCTGGGTAGTTCATGGTGGCGTACGGCCAGCTACCGCTAGAAAACCAAGTGTCAAAAACGTCTGGGTCACGTCGGTAGGTTTTACCATCTATTTCGATAGTTTCCTCTGTAACTCGCTCGTCGTAAATCCAATCATCGCTGTCATCGACATTTTGGAAAGCCGGAATCGGGATTCCCCAGGCAATTTGGCGGCTGATGTTCCAGTCGTGCAAATCTTCCAGATAGCCAATCAACTGGACCCGTTTGCTGTCTGGGTAGAACGTAATTTGCTTGTTTTTTAACGCCGTTATAGCATTTGTGGCAAGAGGTCGCATGTCGATAAACCATTGTTCCATCAGCATTGGTTCAATCACGGTACCGCACTTATAACAGTGGCCAACCCGCGTTTTGTAGGTGCTATCTACCTTAATTAGCAGTCCTTTTTCTTCCAGTGCTGTCGCTACGGCTTGACGTGCTTCCATGACCGTCATTCCAGCGAACCGACCGGCTTTATGGTTCATAGTGCCGTCATGGTCAATTACACGGACTGGTTGCAAATTATGGCGCCTCGCCACCTCCCAGTCATCAAACGAGTGGGCCGGCGTGATCTTCACTACCCCTGTTCCAAACTTGGGATCTACCATTTCATCAGCGATTACGCGTACTTCGAACGGTCCATTTACACCCTCTACGGTCACGGTTTGCCCTACCCATTTTTTATAACGCTTGTCACTAGGGTGGACCGCCACGGCCGTGTCACCAAACTTGGTTTCCAGGCGGGTAGTGGCGAGTTCAAAAGGTCCATATTTCATGTAATAAAGCGGCGTTTTCACATCTTTGTATTCTACCTCTATGTCAGAGAAACCGGTACGGTGGTGGGTGCAGTAGTTTACCAGCCGTTCACCTCTGTAAATTAGTCCCTCGTCCCACATCTTTTTGAAGGTTTGATAGGCTGTTTTAATAATCTTTTCGTCCAAAGTATAGGTAAAACGATCCCAATCGGCACTGACACCGATTCGGCGAAACTGATCCTCAAAGGTTTGGCGGTTCTGGGCTACAAAATTCCAGATCTGTTTGTAAAGCTCTTCTCTGGTGAAGTCAAAACGACTCTTGCCTGCTTTAGCCAGTTTCTTTTCATAGACCACTTGGGTTTCAAAACCAGCATGGTCGGCCCCTGGTAGCCACAGTGTTTCCCTGCCCTGCATTCGCTGGTAGCGGATGGCAATATCTTCTATCGCTAACATCAAAGCATGACCAGTGTGAAGGTCGCCGTTGGCATTTGGCGGTGGCATAACAATGCTATAGGGCTCACCGTTTCCCTGTTTTGGTTTGAAAGCGCCGCTATCCAACCAAAGTTTATAGATGTCAGACTCGTGTTCGCTTGGTTGGTAGACTTTACTCAACTTCATACTTAGTAAAATCATACCAACCCTTTGATGAAATAGCCAGTACCTCTGTTATTCTTTCATGTGAAAGAGACAAAACTACACAAGGCTTCCCGTGAAAACCCTCTGTACTCTCCTCTTTAACCAATCTTTTGTTACAAATGTGCTGCCTTGGTGGGTGCCAAGGCTGTCCCCGACCTTTTTGTTTTCATGTATAACCGTAACAAATAAACAACAGGGGCGCAATATTGACAAAGCATTAGTTATTTGCTATAATCTGTCTAACTATGTCAAATAAAAACAGTCCTGAACACGCGCCCATCGATCACACGACTTTGGTGCCTATGCCGGGTTCCAAGACCGATTTTTTATACCAGCTTGCCAATAACT
>CAYIDS010000008.1:0-4225 GCA_964362185.1 uncultured Saccharimonas sp. (SeqCode) | reverse complement strand
TGTCGTTCATTTCAACGGTGAGTTTGGGTATGGTCAACCGCGTGATCTACAACAAAAACTTGTTTTTGAGGTTCTTCGTGAGGCAAGAGAACTCTTTAACCAACTTGAAACTTCGTATGGTATACCTACAGCCGGTTTTCGACCGGTAGTAGGTCATCACCTGGGCAGAGGTGTTGGAGGTATGATTGTTAGCGACAAGATTGAGGGAGTGACCTATCGGGCAGGGAAGGATCTTGATGAAGCAGTCCGTCCGGCGGCTCGAAGACTGATAGGGAAATTGTCAGACTACTTGTTAGATAAGCATGATAATGACGATCGGTTTCTGAGCGACATTGGACCGATTGATCAGTACGTCTATGACAGAGAGGCTGATGAATTTGTGCTGGTAGACATGGATCCGTACGTAGGTGGGGGATACATGTACGAGGGCATGTATTTGAGCAACGTCAGTTCGTGGGCAAAACACGTGCTACCTGGGGCAGAGTTTGAAAGTTGGCATCGACACATGGTGCAAGCTATAAAGCCAGCCGACAGGGAAGTAGCCTAATTTACATACTCAGATTTGGGGCGATTTCTAAGGAGTAGGGGTCAGCGGTTGGTTGGCCGGACATAGCCTTAAAACAGCCCAGGGTGGCAATCATTGCGCCGTTATCGGTACAGAGTTTTGGATCAGGATAGCTGACGGGCAAGGGGAGTCTGTCGGATAATTGTCGTCGTAGCTCGGAGCTACTGGCAACACCACCACCGATGATAACGCTTTTTGGCTGAAACTCTTCGAACGCCTGAACCGTTTTATCGACTACGGTCTCGACCGCAACACGCTGAAAACTTGCCGCGATGTTGGCCTTCTGAGCCTCAGACAGTAGCTCTGACAGTTTTTGGGATGGGAATTCGTGCGTTTTACCGCACTCTTTTTGGGCGAGCCGCAAAACGGCGGTTTTGAGTCCTGAAAAGCTAAAATCATATCCTCGCCCATTGGTCGCACTGATTGAATCGTCTGCAAAGCCGCCGACTCTATCATTTCTCTTGGCGAATTGCGTCGTCAACTGCTTGCGAGCCTCGCTCAACCTACCACCCGTACGACTTGCTCGTTTCTCATTGTTTCCTTGCACTTCACTCAAGCCAAAGAGCGAGGAAGTCTGCATATCTTTTCGAAGCCCAACCAACTCTTGACTTACTGATGTAAGTTTGGCTTTGGGGAGTTTGTACGCGTTGGGGTCGCCAGCGTGAGCTTTTTGGCTGATACTCGGGCCGCCAGGATAGGGAAGACCGAGGATTTTGGCTACTTTGTCAAAAGCCTCACCGATGGCATCGTCATGTGTTTGCCCCAGGAGCGTGTAGTCAAAATGATCCCGCCATAGGACTAATTGAGAATGCCCTCCAGATACGATTAGACCTAGCATCGGGAAACGGGGGGCAGAAGATGGAAGGTGGTAGGTAGAAGATAGCGAAGGCGAAGCTTCGGTTAGGAAGTTGGCGTAAGCATGTGCCTCTACGTGATTGATGCCGTAGAGCGGTTTATTGTGAATAATGGCCAAAGTTCGAGCTGTCAGAACGCCGACTAACAGGCTACCACCCAGCCCAGCCCCATACGTGACGGCAATTCCGTCAATTTGATCCCATGGATCAAAATCTGAAGTCTGAAGTCTGAAGTCTGAATTCTGAGCTTCTGGCTTCTGGGGGAAAGCTTCGGCAAGAGCTTTTTCGATTACTGGGTTGATTGACTCAATGTGGCTTCGCGCGGCAATCTCTGGCACGACACCACCGTAAGCGGCGTGCAAATCTATAGAACTTGCCACCACATTGGACAGCAGGCAATAGCCGTCTTTTACTACGGAAGCCGCCGTTTCATCACAGCTAGTCTCGATTCCTAATATTCGCATGCTAATTACTGTATCATTGACAGTATATGAACCCGAAAAGCGTTGCCCGAAAGTTATTGCCCAAGCGGGTAATTCAACGAGCCGAAGCGAGCTATCGTAAGGGACGCGCCCACACTCTACAGGTAGCCTATGGCTTTCCAGCTCGCAAACTGCGTGTCATTGGCGTAACAGGTACAAATGGTAAAACTACGACTTGCGCGCTTATCAATACTATGTTAAAAAAGGCTGGCTATAAAACGGCCATGTTCACGACGGCAATCGTTGAAATGGACGGTGAGCAAACTATGAATACGTTGCACAAAACAGTGCCAGATACTTCGGGTTTGCTCGCTTTCCTCAAGATGGCCAAACAGAAAAAAGTTGACTTTGTTGTTTTGGAACTCACCAGTCACGCGCTTGACCAGCATAAGGTCAGCGGTATACCGATAGAAGTTGCCGTGATGACTAACCTGACTCAGGATCATTTGGATTATCACGGTAGTATGGAGGCTTACGCGGCAAGTAAGGCCCGCTTGTTCAACGACTACTGCAAGCCAAAAGTCGTAGTGCTGAATCGAGACGACAGATGGTATGAATATTTTTATAGTCAGGCCGTAGGCAAAACCTATAGCTATGGCTTCAACCAACAGGCTTCATTGCCGATAAGTGACCAAGACCTTACATCGAAAGGCAGTTCATTCAAACTTGCTTTCAAGGCGGACAAGTTATCATTCAAGACGCGGTTACCGGGCAAATTTAACCTTTATAACGCAGCCGCGGCCGCCAGTGTTGGTTTGCTACTAGGAATTGAGCCCACGAAGGTAGCCGAAGGTATTCACTCGCTGGCGGCGGTGCCCGGACGGATGGAAACCGTCGACGAGGGACAAAACTTTGGTGTTATCGTAGACTATGCCCACGGCCCCGACGCTCTAGCCAATGTTCTGGCGACTCTACAAGAAGTGACCAAGGGTAGGGTAATCGCGGTGTTTGGTGCTACCGGTGATCGAGATAAAAGCAAGCGACCAATCATGGGGCAAGTGGCTGCCAAACAGGCTGACCTTATCTTTCTAACGGATGACGAGGTGTACTCGGAAGACCCAGACGCCATTCGTCAGGCAGTATATGGCGGCATTGTCGCGGCAGGCGGAGACAGTAAAACGACCGTTATTCCAGATCGCCGCCAAGCAATCAAGGCGGCGTTTAGCCATGCCAAGCCGGGCGATGTAGTACTGCTAGCGGGAATTGGTCATCAAGATTATCGAGTTATGGGAAATGGCAAAGTAGTTTGGGACGAGCGCCAAGTTGCCCGCCAAATACTGCTTGGTTAAATGACCAAGCTCCAACAGATTTAGACCATTTGTTTGTAAAAATTGTACTTGTATTTTATGAACAACGGGTCTTAAATTACTAATGTATTTTGCGTGTGTTCCGTGGCTTATGGTCACGTCTAATTAGAGCCAGCAAAAGTACTTTTACAGTACGGATAGAACGCTGTTTTGGTCAGGTTGTTTATCGGGAATTACTCCTGGTAGGCCACCTGGCCAATAACAGAAAGGAAAAAAGTTCAGTACCGCCACTGCTTGCAGGTCAAGCACACAAACTTCTGGGAGGAATATGCACCCACCGTAGTTAGAAGATTCCCATGAATCCCAGATCCGCATCCCAGAACCACCACCAACCCGTACTCGATACCATCCATGGATGGGGGAATCAGTATGAGGGCAATCTTCACAGAGGGCGTGAGTCCACGAGGGGAGTTCAACCAGCACACTCCAAGGTGAGTGAACGACAATTCCCGGCTGTGTTCTGTGAAGAACCATGTGGCAAGTCATGCTGACAGCTAGGTGCAACCAGCCATACCAGGAATAGGTGGCTTCCAGTTTGTCAGTCGCGTCGCATGGCAGTGCACCAGACGGTCGGGGATCTGAAGGTCAGTCGTGGCACTCGCCTCGATACTACCGTCCACCCGACCGTCTGGTCGTCCCGCCTCTCCTTCAAATTTTATCCGTACTGTATTTTCTATCCTCCTGATAGGGAGTTTTTTATTTTTTGTGGCTGTTTGCTACCCGCCATTCAGACGGTTTTAACCTGACCCTCAAAACCCCCCTGATTGTAACGACCAAAAAAGATACTACAAAACATTACAAGGTTCAACCTTGCAATGTTTTGAGAGTCACGGTGTCTTAGCATTGTAATTATTATGCTTTTAGGTTATAATGAACTTATACCATGACAACACCTAATCAAGACTCAGGACCAAAGCCCATGCCTGCTATAGAAGGGCATTCAGATGCCGCCACACCCAATATTCCGGCTGAGTCTGTATTGGAGCGCAGAAATAGACATGCCCGCACTATTAATAC
>CAYIDS010000007.1:0-12236 GCA_964362185.1 uncultured Saccharimonas sp. (SeqCode) | reverse complement strand
CCTATGTTTGAATGTCAGGACTGACAGGCAGATCCAAAAAGGCATGACAGTCAAGCGTACCCAAAAAGGCATTGAAATACCGGTCGGTAGCGCCGCGATTGGACGGATTTTTGACGCTCTTGGTGGTCCAATGGACGGGCAGCCAGCTGTAGCTGGCGAGGGGCAGAAGTACAAAGATATCATGAAGATTCCGAGTAGCAGTACCAACTTCACTATCGCCAAACCAGAAATTTTGGAAACCGGCATCAAGGTTATTGATTTCTTTACGCCATTCGTGAAGGGCAGAAAGATTGGCATTATTGGTGGGGCTGGCGTTGGTAAGACGGTTCTGACCATGGAGCTAATAAACAACATCGCCCAAAGCGGGGGTGGGTTGTCATTTTTTGCCGGCATTGGTGAACGTATTCGTGAAGGCCATGAGCTATATGAAACCTTAAAAAATAACGGACTACTAAAAAACACCTGCATGTTTTTTGGGCAGATGAATGAAAACCCAGTTCAAAGGGCTTTGATTGCCCTTTCGGCTGTCGCGGGGGCCGAGTACTTTCGTGATGAAGAGAAAAAAAATATCCTATTTTTTGCTGACAATATGTACCGATACGTCCAGGCTAAAAATGAATTGGCAACTATTCTTGACCTGGTGCCAAGTGAAGGTGGCTACGAGGCGACTATTTTTTCTGATATCAAGGTTTTACAGGATCGTCTTAGTTCGAATGAAAAAGGCTCAATTACATCAGTCCAGACCATCTATGTGCCGGCCGACGATCTTTCTGACCCGGCCGTGCAGATGATCCAGCATGAACTTGATTCCATTGTGGTGTTATCACGAAAAGTAGCTGAGCAGGGTATTCGGCCAGCCGTCGATCTGACTCGTACTACTTCTTCGCTACTGACGCCCGAAATCGTAGGCGATAGACACTATATGCTTAGCGTTCACGTACAGACTCTACTGCAAAAGTACGAATCGCTCAAAAGCATCATTGCTATTATTGGCGAAAACGAATTATCTGCTATTGATAGAGCGGACTACGCCAAGGCAAAGAAGCTGATTGCCAATTTTACCCAAAACATGCATGTTATGGAAAAACACAACGGTGTTCCTGGCGACTTCTTTTCTCGTGAGGAAACACTTCAATCGATAGAAGAAATAGTGGCTTAGTCTATGTCAGATAAAACTGCCCAGCAAGTCATCAAGGCTGCCCAGAAACGCGATGAGATCAAACAGGCCAGTGCCGAGCCTACTATGCATGTCAAAGTGTACTCACCTTTCAAAGTCTATTTTGACGGAGTCGCGCTAAGCATTTCAGCAGTTAACGAAACTGGACCTTTTGACATTTTGCCAAAGCATCATAACTTTATAACCCTTTTGAACCCCTGTGAAGTACGCATTCGTGCTGAAAAAGCAGACGAAAAAATACAGATTAACAAAGGCGTTATGCATGTCAAAGCCGACCAAGTTATAGTTTTCTTGGATGTCTAGCCAATTTAGACAGCAAACCACTACGCGGCTGATAATGGTAAAACAGGGGTAGTTTTGCTATAATTCACCATATATGGCTAAAAAAGTATTCGTAGGATTATCTGGTGGTGTCGACAGCTCCGTAACAGCGGCCTTGCTAAAGCAGCAGGGCTACGATGTGACGGGTGTGTACATGAAGAACTGGAGCCAGGATCTGCCTGGCTTCCCTTGCCCCTGGAAAGAGGATTACCAGGATGCCAAGCGAGTTGCCGTACAGCTGGGCATAGCCTTTCAGATGTTTGATTTCGAAAAAGAGTATCACCAAAAAGTTGTTGGTTATATGATTGACGGCTTCAAAGCCGGTATTACGCCTAATCCGGACATTATGTGTAACCAAGAAATAAAGTTCAAACTGTTTTTGGATACGGCACTAGAAAAGGGAGCTGATCTTATTGCCACTGGTCACTATGCAAAAATCTCTAATCCTAACCCGCTAGTTGTGATAGGACGGACCTATCACAAAGTGGAATTACAGACTGCAGAGGATGAGAATAAAGACCAGACGTATTTTTTGTATCGTATTAGTGAAGACGCCCTGAAAAAGACATTATTTCCGCTGGGTGATTACACTAAACCGCAGGTGCGAGCATTGGCTAAAAAGTTTGGTTTGGTAACGGCGACCAAAAAAGAGAGTATGGGTATTTGCTTTGTTGGTAAGGTTGGCATCAAAGAGTTTTTGCAGCAGTACGTAAAAACCGAAACAGGTAACATTATTGACCATAATGGCAACGTGATCGGCAGACACGATGGAGCTATCTTCTACACCATCGGTCAACGTCATGGGCTAGATGTTGGCGGGGGTTTGCCGTATTACGTCACCGGCAAAGATATGGATAAAAACGAGGTTTTTGTGACAAACAAGCTTGATGACGACAAGCTGTGGCGTACAGAGTTTGCTATTACCAGCCTGCACTGGATTAACCAACCTCCCAAAAATGGTCAAAAGTTAGCTGTTCGTACCAGGCACCGCGCACCATTAGAAAAATGTACGTTAGAAGTAAAGAACAAAACCGCCACCATCAAGCTAGAGGGGCATTTACGCGCTTTAACACCTGGACAGTCAGCAGTTTTATACGATGGTAAACACGTTCTTGGTGGCGGGATTATTAACTAAAATGTAAAAAGCTGCATGTTGCGGGTGGGAATGATCCGGTTGGGATCAACGTCACGTTTTTCGCATTTTGCATGCAGCTTGTTCCCCTCAGGTTCCAGTGTTGTCGCGCGCTCTAGGCGGACTCATGGGCGTTTTTCCCTTGGGGTTGTTCGTCTTGACGGTTCAACGCCTGAATTTGTGATGAGCTTGACAGCTCACAAAGGCGATCATTAGTGCCACCAGAAACCATTGCATGGTTACCCCAACTTTCGGTTGATATAAACCACCACCACTGTTAGTGTCAGCAGTATGACTACTACTGTTGCTTGGTTGGACATTCTATTTACCCCCTGTTTCGAGTGGCGCGTGGCAGTTTCCATACAATCAGCACGACAATGCATAGTAGCGTTTTGAAAACTATGGTCATCATTCGTGCTTCTTTTTAACCTGGTCGGCGATTGCAAATCCTGCCGCATTGAGCAGAATAATCATCACCGACATCAGAATGAACATAACGCTCATTCCCGTTGTGTCCCAGTCGGTCTTGGTCTGAGGGTTCATAATGCTCCTTAAGGTGCGAGGTGCGTCGACTTGACGAACTGTTTGCATTATATCATAAGAGTCAATATTTTGTCAATCAATCGACCTCTGTTACAATAATCAACATGACTACGCAAGAAATTCGCCAAAAGTATCTAGTTTTTTTCAAAAAACAAGGGCACGCCGTAATCCCACGGGCTCTACTTGTGCCTCAGAACGACCCGACAACGTTATTTACCGGTTCAGGCATGCAACCGCTTATTCCCTATTTGTTGGGTGAACAACATCCAGATGGAAAAAGAATTGTAAACAGCCAAACTTGCTTGCGCGCACAGGACATAGACGAAGTCGGAGACAATCGTCATACCACGTTTTTTGAAATGCTTGGTAACTGGAGCCTAGGAGATTATTTCAAAAAAGAGCAATTGCCATGGTTTTGGGAGTTTTTGGTAGACACAGTAGGACTCGACCCAAATCGGCTATATGTGACATGTTGTAGTGGATTTCCCAAATACGGCGTACCAAAAGACATCGAAAGTGGTAAGATTTGGAAAAAGCTGTTTGAAGGCAAAAATATCACCGCCAAAGAAATAGAAATAGGTACGGAAGAAAACGGATATAATTTAGGCGAACAAGATGGACGGATATTCTACTACGACGAAAAAAACTGGTGGAGCCGTAACGGCGCACCCAAAGACGTAAAAATTGGTGAACCTTGCGGTCCTGACAGCGAAGTTTTTTATTTATTTGAAGAAATAAAGCACGATACAAAGTGGGGTAAGTATTGCCATCCAAACTGTGACTGTGGTCGTTATATGGAAATTGGTAATTCGGTTTTTATGGAATATATAAGAACCGAAAGTGGCTTTGAAAAGCTACCAAAGCAAAACGTAGATTTTGGCGGCGGGCTAGAGCGAATCGCAGCTGCCAAATTAAATAGCCCTGACGTTTTTAAAATTAGTATTTTGTGGCCAATTGTCGAGGAATTACAAAAACTATCGGGGAAAAAGTACCAAGAAAATACCGAAAGCATGCGTGTGATTGCCGACCACCTGCGAGCAGCCACATTCTTGGCGGTAGATGGTGTTACTCCCAGCAACAAAGAGCAGGGATATGTTATGCGTAGATTGACTCGTCGGGCAATTCGCTTTGCCTTTGAACTTGGGATTGAAAATAATTTTTTAGAGCGCATCGTACCTGTAATTGCGGATATTTACCACCAGGACTTTCCAGAAGTTGCCTCAAAGAGAGAGTTGGTAATAAGCACACTCATAAAAGAAGAAAAAGCTTTTCGTCAGACACTCAGAAAAGGCATTGGGCAATTTTCTAAACTTACAGACGAAGGATTGACGGGTCAAGAAATATTTACATTGTACGATACATACGGTTTTCCTGTAGAGTTGAGTGTTGAAGAAGCCTTTAAACAGAACGTAATTGTTTCTAAAGAATGGCAAATCGAATTTGAAAAACTCATGCAAGAACAGCGCACACGCTCTCAAACAGCCAGCAAAGGTACGTTTAAAGGGGGATTAGGTGGTCAAACTTTGCAGCACAAGAAATATCACACCGCCACTCACCTGATGTATCAGGCATTGCGCGACGTTTTGGGTGACCACGTCATCCAGCGGGGCAGTAACATAACTGAAGAACGTCTACGCTTTGACTTTTCTCACCCAGAAAAAGTGACGCCTGAGCAGATCAAAAAAGTGGAAAACATTGTGAATGAGCAGATTACAAATGATTTAAAAGTAAGTTTTGAAGAATTTCCTACAAAAGTCGCCGTCGAAGAAAAAGGTGCCCTAGGTCAATTTGGCGATAGGTACGGCGACACGGTAAAAGTTTATAAAATGATTGCAGACGGAGTGGACAAACCATTTAGTTTTGAAATCTGCGGTGGTCCACATGTTGATCACACGCTACAACTTGCCGAAGAAAACAAACATTTCAAAATCCTTAAGGAAGAGGCTTCCAGTGCTGGTATCAGACGCGTAAAAGCGGTGTTGCAATAAGCCCAGCCAGTGTTCTGCCTGGTGTGGAAGTTGTAATCCCAAACTCAGACTACATTTAGCCATATTCAGTATTCCGTATTCAGAATTCCGAATTACACCCCTGTCTTATGCTATAATCAAACCAGTTATGCTCAAGAAATTGAAGAACCTTTCAAGCTCTCTAACAAACACCAAAAAAGCTGATAGCAAAAACCAGTATATTGTTGGACTAGACATCGGTACTGAGTTTGTGAAGGCGCTAGTGGCGCGGGTGAATGGTGACAAGCTTGAGATTATTGGCGTTGGTAGGACACATCAGGACTACAACGATATGCAGGCCGGGGCTATTTCTGATATCTCTGCCGTGGTGGCAAATTGCAACGCCGCTTTAAACCAAGCCGAACAGCAGTCTGGAGTAAGCGTGCGAACAGCAGTGCTTGGTATAGCGGGAGAGCTTGTTAAGGGCACTACTACTACGGTGAAATTCAACCGTAAAAATTCTGAAAAAGCACTTGATATAACTGAAGTTGAGCACATCATAGAACTCCTGCAAGAACGAGCCGAAGCCAAAGCAAAACAACAACTGGCGTGGGAACTGGGCGGCAAGGAAATAGACATTCGCATGGTTAATAGCGCCTTGGTGCGGATAGAGATAGACGGCTATGCGGTGACCAATCCAGTTGGTTTTCAGGGTAGGGAAGTGGTCGTGCAACTCTACACTGCCTTCGCGCCTATGATACATATTGGCGCGCTTGAGAGAACCGCACATGATCTAGACCTTGATCTACTAGCAGTGGCGGCTGAACCTTTCGCGGTCTCTCGTTCGGTAATTGGTGATGACCCAAATGCTACCATGAGTGCTATTTTGATGGACGTTGGTGGCGGCACTACCGACATAGCCGTGGTCAACGAAGGCGGTGTGCAAGGAACCAAGATGTTTGGGATTGGTGGTAGAGCCTTTACTCGGTCAGTTGAACGCGCCATGGACATCAGCTTTACGCAGGCTGAAGAGATAAAATTGGCGATTGGCACAAATAAAATACCAAGCCAGAAACTACCTAGCATCGAAAAAGCCCTGGATAAGACTCTGGATGTTTGGCTTGGGGGCGTTGAATTAGCTCTGGGGGAATTTACCAACTTAGATCATTTACCACACCGACTACTGCTTTGCGGTGGTGGATCGAGCTTAAATATGATGTTCGATAAGCTCGAGCAGTCATCTTGGTACACCAAACTGCCCTTTACCCGCAAACCCATCATTCAACACATCCAACCAACCCAGGTAGTTGGCATTGTTGACAAAACGGGCTCAGTTACCGATCATACGTTTATAACCGCGATGGGTTTACTGCGTGTTGGGCTGGATACCTTACAGCAAGATGAATCCACCACCAATGGATCATTCCGCGAAAAGATAGAAAGGGTGCTTAGGACGTAACAAGGATGGCAGAAGCAAAAAAAGAGACTATCTACATTGATGTCGACGATGAAATAACGTCTGTTATTGAGAAATTGCAAAGCAGCAAAAACAAAATAATTGCCTTGGTATTACCAAAGCGGGCGGCAGTTTTGCAGAGCACGGTCAATATGCGTCTTTTGAAACGAGCTGCCCAGGAGGATAAAAAGAGCGTAGTACTGATAACGTCTGAAGCGGCTTTGTTGCCGCTGGCAGGTGTGGTTGGTTTGCATGTGGCAAAGACCTTGCAAAGCAAACCAGTCATTCCATCACCACCGGAGCGTAAAACAACTACTTTAACAATAAGCGAAGACGCCGATACGGACGACGAGGGTGAGCCTGTCGACCCAAGGACACCAATAGGTAATCTTATCGGCGAAGAAACTCCTGCCGCCATCGAAGAAGAAACCATAGACGTAGACTACGATGAAACAAAAGAAAACGCCGACGATTCTAAAGAATCCAAAACAGCCAACCACAATAAAAAGCTCAAAGTACCGAACTTTGAGAAATTTCGGTTGTGGATAATACTGGGTTGCTTTTCTTTGGTGTTACTGATCATTGGTAGTATCTGGGCATTTTACATCGCTCCAAAAGCACTGGTTACGCTGAAGACAGATACCACCACCGTTAGTTCGGTTTTGAATCTGACTGGTAGCCCAAGTATCAAAACAGTGGACAAAGACAAGCTCATTGTCCCCTTGGTCACAAAAGAACTAAAGAAGACCGAGACCCAAAAAGTTGCTACCACGGGGCAGAAGGATAACGGCACAAAAGCAGGGGGAACCATGGCGGTGTATTATTGCCCAAACAATAATAGCGCGGAAATAGCATTGCCCGTGGGTTCAGCCTTTAGTAGCAATGGCGTTGTCTTTCGAACGACGGCTGTGGTTACGGTTCCAGCCAGCAACTTCACTGGTGGAGGGGTGTGCAAAAAAGATCTTTCTCAGTCCGTGGCAGTGTCGGCGGATATTGCCGGTGATAAGTACAATTTCAGTTCACGTGCCTACGGCAACGTCCATCATTCCGATGTGACGGGTCTAGGCTCTGTCATGACCGGCGGTACCAGTAAGTTAGTTAAGGCAGTTGGACAGTCCGACTTGGATGTTACAAGGCAGCAATTGCTTGAAAAGACACGTAGCGCGGCTATGGCGGAGCTAAACAACCAGCTTACAGATGCGGCGTGTGTGCCGCTGTCTGATAGTATTGTTGTCAGCGCGCAATCTGTGACATCATCACCCAATGTAGGTGATGAGGCCGAAGAAACCACAGTTACCTTGAGCGTTACCTACGCTATGGCTGGTGTAGCTCAGAGTGACCTGAAGCAATTGATTGAGGCTGATGTCAATCAAAAGATTGATTCATCGCGGCAGCAAATTCAGGACAAAGACAGTGGTCTAAGCAAAGCCAGTGTCAAGTTATCAGAAAAGAAACCAAATGGTGATCTGCCATTTGAGATTCAAGTCCAAGTGTCGGCGGGGCCAAAATTGGACAGCGACGCGGTCAAAAAAGAGATAATTGGCAAACGAAAAGGTGAAGCCATTGAAGCCATTAAAGCTCGCCCAGGTGTCAAGGAAGTCAGTATCCAGTACAGCCCGTTTTGGGTCATCTCTACACCTAAAAAAGCCAGTAAGATAACGGTGGTGTTTGAGCAAGCAAATGGCAGTCAATAATAGCTATCTTTGCCTGGACGTGGGCGAAAAAAGAATTGGCGTAGCCACGGCCAATCCTATGTCTCGTCTGGCACAACGGCAGGTTACACTGGCTCACGATGAGCGGATCTTTGACTCGATCAGTCAACTGGTCACACAGTTGCGCGTGAGTCGAATTGTGGTTGGCTTGCCTCGTAATACGCATGGCGAAGATACCGCCCAAACTAGATATGTTCTGCAGTTCGCCGACGCGTTAAAAAGTCATGTTAAAAACGTAGCGGTCGAGTTCCAGGATGAAGCAAACACCAGTCAAAAGGCTGAAGCTGAACTACGCTTACGCAAAAAGGGGTATGAAAAAGCCGACATTGACGGCTTGGCAGCTGTTTATATCTTGCAAGATTATCTCGACCAGAATATGGGGGCCGCACTATGAATTTTCGGCCTCAAGTCAAGAAGCGTAGCTTACCGTGGGGTATCATTGTAGTGGCACTCGTGCCGCTACTTATTATTTTTGGTGCTGGTTTGAGCGTGCGACAAGTATATTTGCGAAATCTTCAACCAGCCAACGCGTCCCAGCGAACAGTTGACGTAGTTGTAGAGCGAGGTGCCTCTACTCGGCAAATTACCAATAAGCTAAAACAGGCAGGTCTTATCCGTAGTACATGGGCATTTGAATGGTATGTGCGTAGCAAAGAAGTCCGTGACGCGCTTCAAGCTGGCACCTATGAGCTTCGACCCAGTCAGAGTGTTCCAGAAATTGTTGATGTTCTGACAAGGGGTAAAATAGCCAAAGATCTGGTTACTATTTTGCCAGCCCAACGATTAAACCAGATCCGCGAACGGTTAATTTCCGCTGGTTTTAGTGTTGAGTCGGTTGATAAAGCCCTAGCCCCAGGGCAATACAAATCACATCCGGCATTGGTGGATAAGCCCGTTAGCGCCAACCTCGAGGGTTATCTCTATCCTGAATCGTTCGAAAAGACAGCCAACACCCAACCAGAAACTATTATACGGGCATCGCTCGATGAGATGGCAAAGCGTCTGACACCAGATGCGCGCAGTGCGATAAGCAAACAAGGGTTATCTATCCACGAAGGCATTATTCTGGCGTCAATTATCGAAAAAGAAGTCTCCAAGCCCGAAGACAGGGTGATTGTGGCGCAAGTACTGTTAAAACGGTTACGCGCGGGGATGAAATTGGAATCTGACTCAACTGCTTTGTACGGGTCAATACAGGCAACTGGGCTGGCAAGCTTAACCTATGATTCGCTGTACAATACGTACGTGCACGCGGGGTTGCCACCAGGACCAATTAGCAACGTCTCAGAAGTATCACTAAATGCTGTTGGTCATCCAGCCAACACGGATTACTTATACTTTGTTAGTGGTGACGACGGCGTTACCTACTTCTCAAAGACGCTAGAAGAGCACAACACTGCCGTCGCCGCACATTGTAAGAAGTTATGCTCGCTTTAACAGAGGCAAAACAGGGGTAGTATTGTTGCCAAAAAGGCTACTTTTTGGTACAATTTGATCTGCGGTTTTTGTTGGGATGCCTACACGGCACTAGCCAAAAAATCGCTCTGAATATGAATATTCGTACTATTAATCAATCGCTCAACCGAAGGTTGGGTCTAAAAAACACCACTCCGTCCATAAAGGTTCGGCGAGGTCATTTTTTGCCCAAAACCAAATCCAAAAAACGCTTGTTACGTTACGGCATTCTGGCACTTAATGTAATAGTTCTGACCATTGCCACCATTCTTGTTATAAACAACCCGAATACCAGCAGTGGGGCAAAGCAGAGTTCTTTGAACGGAGTATCATCAAATAATGTTTCAACTAGTCCGTTGGATGAATTATCTTCTGCCGATATCGCTGCCCAAGTAGCACAACTGACCAAGTTGCCAGAGGCGACAGCTGTCAGTAACCAAGCTGACTCCGCCAACGCTTTGTTATCAATTTCACCTACTGATGACAAGGTCATCGCTAAACCACAGGTGGTCAATACCACCGCCAAAACCCGAAAAGACATCTTGCGCTATGTTACGGTTGCCGGCGATAGTGTCGGTAGTCTGGCGACTAAGTTTGGTGTTACCTCAGACAGTATAAGGTGGTCAAATGGCTTGACTAGTGACACTCTTGGTACGGGCAAAGAACTATGGCTTTCACCAACCAGTGACGGCATTGTTTATATTGTTAAGAGTGGTGATACAGCTCAGAGTTTGGCGGATAGATATCGATCAAGCAAAGATGCTATTACTAGCTTTAATGATGGGGAAGTTAGTGGTTTGCCGGTCGGTGAGCGGATTGTTATCCCTAGCGGTACACAGCCGAGTAGTCGAGCTGGGACGACTAGCTTTAACTTTAGTTGGTTCGGTTCGGCGCCAATTTATTCGGCTAACGGCTATGACTATGGCTGGTGTACCTGGCACGTTGCTAACCGCCGCCGAGAAGTTGGCAACCCCATTCCAAGCAATCTGGGTAATGCCAACACTTGGTATTACCGTTCGATTAGTTTGGGCATACCAACAGGAGCCATACCCAAAGTCGGAGCGGTAGTCTGGCATAACCCGCCCCAATACTTGGGACACGTTGCATTCGTGGAAAAGATTAATGATGATGGCTCTATTTTGGTTTCCGACATGAACTTCCCTTACTGGGGTCGAGTGACGAGCCGTACCATTCCAGCCTCAGAATACGGTAAGTATAAGTTCATCTACTAACGGCTACACATAACATCTCCAACAGATAACGCGCATACTTTTATTAAGCGGAGCCGACATGACCTTCAACGGATACAACATAACAAACGACACGTATCTAGTAGCCTAGCGTAAATTTTTTACAAGATGTTGTAAAAATGATATAGTAGCAGGATGTTTGTAGATAAAGCGGAAGTGATAATTCAGGCTGGCGATGGTGGTGATGGCTACGTTAGTTTTAGGCAGGAAAAATTTATAGATCGTGGTGGTCCTGATGGTGGTGATGGTGGCAACGGTGGCGACGTTGTTTTGGTTGCCAGCCGCAACCAAAATACCTTGGCTGCTTTTCGCTTCCAAAAACAGTTGAAGGCCGAGTTCGGTCGGGCTGGCTTTAGCCAACGCAAACACGGCAAAGCTGGTCATGATCTGTATGTGCAAGTGCCCGTTGGCACGGTACTGGTTAACCAAGACGGTGAAATATTGGCAGACCTGACAGCCGATGGTCAGCAAGTCGTTGTAGCAAAAGGGGGTAAGGGCGGTTTTGGTAATGCTCACTTTGTCTCGTCGACTCGCCAAGCTCCAAGGGTTGCTGAAAAGGGCGAAAGAGGTGAACAGTTTAACTCCGTGTTAGAACTCAAGATGATTGCCGACGTTGGGCTGGTCGGCTTGCCAAATGCCGGCAAGTCAACCTTACTAGCCAGCATTAGTAACGCTCAGCCAGAGATTGCTAACTACCCGTTTACAACTTTAAAACCAAACCTTGGCGTGGTAGATATTGATGAAGTAAATAGTTTGCTGGTTGCTGATATACCAGGTCTAATTGAAGGAGCCAGTATCGGCAAGGGTTTAGGAGATGAGTTTTTGCGGCACGTTGAACGGACTGCTGTACTTATCCACCTGATCGATATTTATAATGAAGATGTCGCGGCCGCGTATCAAACGATTCAGGGTGAACTAAAGGCTTATAAGGTCAATCTTTCAACTCGCCCGCAAATCGTTGTGCTGAATAAGATTGACGGTTTTGACGAAGAAATGGTGACCGACAAATTAGGCGAGTTAAAAAAAGTTGTGCCAGCCAAAACGCAGATATTTGCAATTTCAGCAATGGGCAAAAAGGGTGTCAAAACACTCCTGTACGCAGTCTTAAAAGTAGTTCTAAAAACGCGTGCCAAGGAAGAATTGGCAAAAAGTAAAGTCTTGCCCGTGATTCGTCTGTCAGAAGATTTGTCGTGGCACGTTACCAAAGAAAAAGACGGTTTTATAGTGACAGGCAGGAAAATAGA
>CAYIDS010000006.1:2894-13735 GCA_964362185.1 uncultured Saccharimonas sp. (SeqCode) | reverse complement strand
CTGATCTGGCGTTCCGCTAACAAGGCGGCTGACGGATTGGTTACCGGTTGTAACCCGAAATCATTCATTTCAAAAATGCCCGCTTCGTTGGTTGAACCATATCTATTCTTTATGGCTCGCAGGACTTTAAATCCGCCATAGCGGTCACCTTCCAACTGCAACACTACGTCAACAATATGTTCGAGTACTTTTGGCCCAGCAATTGAGCCTTCTTTGGTAACGTGCCCAACCAACAACAACGCCGTGCCCGACTGCTTTGCGGCGGCACTAAGTAGTTGTGTGCTATTTGTTATCTGGCTGACACTGCCGGCCGCTGAAGCGATGTCCTGACAGGTCACCGTCTGAATTGAGTCAACTATCACAAGTTTATAGCCAGCCTTGCCAATAGTGCTGGCTATATCATCGGCAATCGTACTAGTGGCCAACTGCAAGTTTTTCCCAGTAGTTCCCAGACGGGCGGCCCGAAGCCCAATTTGATGAGCTGACTCCTCGCCACTTATATATAAAACATTGTGCTGGTTTGATAATATATGAGCTAGCTGTAATAGTAGGGTACTCTTGCCAATTCCTGGCTGACCGGCTAGCAAATTCACGCTACCGGCTACCACACCACCGCCAAACACAACATCTATTTCGCTCATGCCCGACACCAGGCGCGGCTGGTCTTTGGCAAGCGACGAATTAACAGTTTGTGTTTTTAGGACAGAGCCGCGGCCTAAGGAGCTGAACTTAGTAACTGTCAGTTGTTCCTCTAAAGTGTTCCATTCACCACACGAAAAGCAACGTCCACTCCAGGTGGCACTAATCACACCACACTTGCTACAGACGTATTGAACGGCTCCCTTTTTTGCCATATTTCTAGTATATAGGACTTAGGACTATGTACTAAGGACTTAGGACTGCGTACTAGGGACTCCCATCAGCGTAGGTTGTGAAAAGTTCTACTGTGAGTTCAGAGTACTTGGGCGACTATCGATTGCCTTTATCAATTCGTTTTCCTCTAGTACTAAATTATTTCGTTCTTTTACCAGCGCATTGTATGTTTCGATTAAACTTTTGGCTGTTACGACGTTGACGTTATAGGTCGCTACTTGTTGATTATACTCGGGCACGGCGTTGTTATACTCAGTGACCTGATTATTTGCTATCAGTTTATCCATTTTGGCTCGCTGGGCGTTCAAGACCTGTTTTTGTGATTCTAGTGCCACGTCCAACCCATCTATTTGAGCTTTTAGAGCCTTAAGCTTTTCGTCATCGGCGGCAACCGAGTTACGTCTGTCGTCAAAGGCCTGTTCATACTGCTGAGATAACGTCACAATCGCGCTACGGTTACTAAAATATCTTTTGTAATAAGCCTCCAGCTCTTTGGGCAAATCCATAACTTCAGTGCCAAGAATAGAGTGCAATTCGTTGGGAACTATATTTGGGTCTTTCTGCCGATATTTATCAACAGCGGCGCTTATGCGGACGTCTTTTAAGCTGGTAAATGTTTCACCCAGCAGGTTGTTTAAACGTTGCTTTTCTTGTGGTTTTAGGCGGTCATAGGCGGCATGGAGCATCTCGTGCGCGGCAGTTACCTCTTCAACGCCCGCCAATCTGTCATCGGTAACGTCGTAGATGTAAATTCCGCCGCGGCTGACATAACAGCCAAGCACGATGGTCCGCTCACTTTCGCTACAATGTGAATTGAATGTCTGTTTTGGCTCGAGCGAGGGGTGATAGACATAAAACAAACGACGACCGTGGTCATTCATGGTAGTTTTTGTAGCCAGTTGCTTGATAGCCAAAGACGGTTGATAACCACGAAGACGTGACCAATCAAAGATATCTTGACGAAACGACCAGGCAGTAATGGGTAGCGCCAGAATTAGCACCGTAAATGTCAGCGCGCCTAGTCGTCGACTGAGATTTTTCATATCTTCTAGTGTACCATTAAGCTTAAGCTCATTTAGGGTTCTCAGCCAAAAAGTGTCTGACTACGACTTGGTGAGCGTTTCAATCTTGACTTCCGTTTCAACTGTATACGCTAATTCGCTGGACTTGCAACTAACCTTAATTACATCGCCCCTGCCATAAGACTCGTCAAGTAAACTCACCGCGATATGGTCTTCGATGGTGTCTTGAATAAGTCGACGCATTGGGCGTACGCCATTTTGGGCATCATAACCATGTTCCAGCAAATATTGTTTGGCGCTAGTAGCTAGCCGCAAACCAACACCGTGCTTGACCAGCCGCAACCGTAAGTCGTCAAGTTGGACATCTAAAATCCTTAGGACATCCCTCTTTGTCAAAGCTCTAAACACGATAATCTTGTCAATACGATTGATGAGTTCTGGTCTCATGTCATTTTTAATTTCCTCCAGAACCGTCTCTGTGTTGGCTTCATGCAAAGCATCCAAATCTTTTAAGTCGCTTGGTCGGCTAACCCTAAATCCTAGTGAAGCCTCTTTTTGGAGTTTGCCCGCTCCAAGATTGCTTGTCATAATAATAATCGTGTTACTGAAGTCTATTTTACGACCCTTGGCATCTGTTAGCACACCATCTTCCAAAATCTGTAGTAGTATGTTAAAAACCTCGGGATGAGCTTTTTCTATTTCGTCAAAAAGCACCAGACTGTACGGCTGACGACGAACTTTATCAGTTAGTTGACCGCCGTCGTCGTAGCCGACATAGCCAGCCGGCGCGCCAACCAGTCGGGATACATTGTGGTGTTCACCGAACTCACTCATATCAATTTTTATCAGGTTTTCTTCACTACCAAAGAATTCACGAGCCAACACGCGAGCCAACTCCGTCTTGCCAACGCCTGTCGGCCCCATGAATACGAACGAACCTATCGGTCGTTTACCACTAGCAATGCCAACACGGTTGCGACGAACAGCTCTGGAAACGGCACTAACTGCTTCTTGTTGACCAATCACATATTTACTCAGGTTCTTCTCTAGCCCCAGCAGATATTTCGCCTCGGCGCGAATGACTTTTGTCACCGGAACGCCGGTCATGCGGGCAACCACTTCTGCCACGTCTTCACTGGTAACTTCAATCTTATTGGCCGCCTTGCCATCGGCCTTCAGTTCGTTCAACTTCTGGTGTATCTGACTTGCCCTCTGCTTGAAGCGAGCCGCTTTTTCGTAGTCCTCGGCGTCAACGGCGTCATCAATACGCACGTCGACAAGCTTCAACTCTTTTTGGAGTTTGCGGACTTCTGGTGATGTTTTACCCTTATCAACACGCAGATGAGCCGATGTCTCATCCAGTAAATCGATAGCTTTATCGGGCATGAATCTGTCATTTATATAGCGCTTTGCCAGAGTAACCGTATCTTCTAGTACTTCATCACTAACTAGGACATTGTGAAATTTTTCATAATTTTTTCTGAGTCCCTTAAGTATAGCCAGGGTCTCGGGTGTAGTGGCTTCAGGCACCTGAATTGGCTGAAAACGGCGTTCCAAGGCAGCGTCTTTTTCTATGTGCATGGTGTATTCGGTGGTGGTTGTCGCACCTATGAGCTGGATTTTTCCGCGTGCCAAAGCCGGTTTTAAGATGTTGCCAGCGTCCATCGCGCCTTCTGCCGCGCCGGCCCCAACAATTAAATGAAGCTCATCAATAAAGACAATAATTTTTTTGTCATTTTCAAGCTCCGCCATAACTTTTTTCAGTCGGTCTTCAAACTCCCCTCTGTACTTGGTACCAGCAACCATCCCAGCCAAATCAAGCATAATTATCCGCTTATCAAGTAAACTATCCGGCACATTCTCAGTTACAATACGCTGGGCCAGACCTTCTACGATAGCGGTCTTACCCACACCCGGCTCACCGATTAGAACAGGATTATTCTTTGTGCGACGATTCAAAATTGTGATTACTCGCTTGGTTTGAACTTCACGACCAACAACCGGATCAAACTTTCCACTTCGGGCTTCCGCGGTTAAGTCCGTACCAAAGAAATCCAAGGCTGTTTTGCGTTGTTTTTTAACACGCTTGCGCTGACCCTCAGCAAGATTACTGCTTTCTTCATACTGTTGTTTATTCAAAAACACCTCGAGTTCAGTTATTAACGTGTCGACACCAACGTTCATATCGCGAAGCAGTACCGTGGCGCGGGCATTCTTTTGAGTTAAAATGCTATACAAAATATGTTCCGTGCCACAATACTCCTGAGTGAAACCCTGAGCTATATCGTAAGCCATTTGAAGTGTTAACTTGGCCGCTCCACTCAATCCTTTGGCTCCCAAGTTGATAACTAACGTTTTAGGAGTAAAATTTAGGGCCACTCGGGCTCGGTCTAGAGTCACGCCGGCGTCTTCAAGAATTTTGGCACCCATACTATTTTCTTGCGCTAAAAGACCCAGTAGCAAATGCTCTGTTCCTACATAATTACTGCCAAAGCTTTGGGCAATAGCACCAGCGTGCTTGAGGCTAGATAACGCATTGTCAGTCAGATGATTTACAAAATCTTGATATTCTTCGCTTTGCATCATATATTTATTATCCCACTTCTGACGAAAAATTTATACCTTCCGTCCATAATTAATAATACACAAACTGGCACTCACGAGTCAAGAGTGCTAGTAGCTGTATTGGTTGGTCACTGCCTGAGCCAGGATAGCTTGTTGTTATTTGCGAAGCCCTGAACCAGTTGTAGCCTTAGCTACTGCTGGTTGGACTGGAGGAAAAACAAGAAGATAGACGGTTCAGAAGTGATCAAACAGTACAGCTACTTGGCAGTCCTGACTCGTCAAGTCAAGAGTGCTAACCATACCCTTACATCACTCTTTTTCCCTCACGGCCAAGCCGAGCCTACGGGCTCGGCTTTCTAGTCTGATAACTCATCACCAAATAGGCTAGCTTGTTCCAAAACTAATTCTGTGGCTATTTTTTCTTCATCAGGAGGATAACCGTATTGACGTAGCAACTTTTTGACCTCTAGGCGCATACGGGCCTTGGCACTTTCTCTTATACTCCAATCAACACTTGTACTGCGGCGAATTCGTTCCACTAACAAGTGGGCAAGTTCTCTGAGTTTCTTATCGCCCATAACTTCCCGAGCGCTTTCGTTATTGGCAAGAGCGTCATAAAAAGCCACTTCAGTAGCAGTTAGCCCCAGCTCTTCGCCTTCTTTTATTGCCGTTTTCATTTCTTTAGCTATGCCAATCAGCTCTTCTATTACTTGAGCTGCCTCAATCGTGTTGTTGCGATATTTTGTCAGAGCCGCTTCAATCATCTCGCCGAATGAGCGCAGTTTAACGGCGTTAGTCGCAAATCGGGCCCGAACCTCATCGTTAAGTAACTTCTGTAAAGCCTCAACGGCTAGATTTTTACGTTCCATGCCCCGAATTTCAGCCAAGAAATCATCTGATAGAATACTCAGTTCTGGTTTTTCCAAACCAGCCGCCGAGAAGATATCAACAATCCCTTCCGGAGCAACGGCTTTGTCTATTATCTGCTTGATAGCTAATGAATAATCCTCGTCAGAAGACCTATAAGAACTCAGTTTCGATAAACGCGCCTTAACGTCCTGGAAAAATCCTATTTCTTCACTAATTTTTATCGCTTCTACGTGCGGCACTGATAGGGCATAGGCTTTAGACAATGCAAGTACAGCATTCTTAAATCGTTTCTCGCCATCGTCCAGCGATAGGATGAGGTCTTGGGCGTCCAATATGGTCTGTAATTGTATGGTGGTGTTGCCGTCAAAGTAGGGTTGGTAGTTTAGACCATGTAACATTTGCTTAACTATCTCATATTTTTCTTTCATAACTGCTACAGCCTGGGATTGCTCTAGCATTGGATCGCCTTTACCGCCACTAACCGTGTAGTCTTGTAGGGCTGATCGCAAAGCAGCAGCTACGCCTAGATAATCTACGACTAAACCGCCGGGCTTATCACCCCATACACGGTTAACTCTAGCGATAGCTTGCATTAAGGTGTGGCCTTTCATAGGCTTATCAAGATACATAGTGTGCATGCTCGGCACATCAAAACCGGTCAGCCACATGTCGCAAACAATTGCCAGTTTCAGATCAGAGATAGGGTCACGCATCCTGTCAGCCAATTTCTGCCTACGATCTTTATTACGAATATGCTGCTGCCAATCCAGTGAATCAGTAGCCGAACCGCTCATTACTAGTTTGATGAAGCCTTTACTATCTTCCTCGTCATACCACTCCGGCCGTAATTCTAAAATGGCGTTATACAAATCAACTGCCACTCGGCGTGTGACGCAAACAATCATGCCTTTGCCCTCTAAAGCACCAAGTCGCACTTCAAAATGCTTAACTATGTCTTCAGCAACTTTTTGGATTCTTTTGTTGTTGCCAATAATGGCTTCAATTTGCGCCCATTTGGCCTTAAGGAATTCTTTTTTGGTAAGTTCTTCACCTTCAGTCAACTCTTCGAATTCTCGGTCTATGGTTTCGCGGGCGGACTCATCAATGCCGAGTTCAATTAGACGGCTTTCGTAATAAATTGGCACCGTGGCGTGGTCTTCTACTGCTTGGTGGATATCGTAAATATCAATGTAATTACCAAAGACGGCTGGAGTGGATCGGTCACCTGCTTCTATCGGAGTTCCTGTAAAGCCTATAAAACTGGCATTGGGCAACGCATCACGGATATGTTTGGCAAACCCGCTGATAAAGTTGTACTGGCTTCTGTGAGCCTCATCCGCAATTACAACTATATTGCTACGATCGGATAGCTGTGGGTATTCCTCGCCCGTTTCCGGAAAGAATTTTTGGTTGGTCGTAAATATCACGCCACCTGACTCCACTTTTAGAAGTTGCTGTAAATGCGCGCGACTTTCTGCCTGCGTAGGTTCCTGTCTAAGCAGCTGTTCACAGTTGGCAAACGTACCAAACAGTTGGTCGTCTAAATCATTGCGATCAGTCATTACCACGATTGTCGGGTTCTTCAGCTCTGGCTCTAGTATTAATTTGCCCGAGTAAAAAACCATACTCAGTGACTTGCCAGAACCTTGGGTGTGCCAAACTACTCCAATTCGGTGATCGCTATCCGGCTGAGTTGATTTTTTGGTTGATTCAACTGCTTTATTAACTGCCCAGTACTGATGATATGCCGCCAGTTTCTTTATATAGCCACCATCAGCCTTGGTGTCTTTTTCGAACACCAAAAAGTTGCGGACAATATCAAGGAGTCTGGTTTTATCGCATACTCCACGAAGTAGCACTTCTAACATCGGAACTTTTCCAGCTTCATTTTCGCCCTCAATGGTTTTCCACGGACCGAAGCGTTCGTAATTAGAAAATGTAGTGCCAATCTCGGCATCAAGCCCATCAGCTATGACTAACAGTTCATTAAACCTAAACAGCACTGGAATTTCTTGCTTGTAAGTTTGTAATTGGTTGTAGGCCTTTTTAAGATCGGCTTTTTCGTCCGTGCGGTCTTTAATTTCAATAACGCCCAGTGGCAAGCCATTTACGAACAAAACAACATCTGGGCGACGGTGAAAGTCGCCCTGCATGACTGTTAGTTGATTAACCGCTACAAATTCATTATTTTCTGGATGTTCAAAGTCAAAAAGCCAGACTTTTTCGGTTCTAATCTCACCATTTCTGTCACGATACTCAACATCTAATCCATTCACCAGCATTTCGTGGAAGGCGTAATTATCACTAAGCAAAGTTGGCGTGGTTGAGCGTGTCAATAAAGTCCTTACCATATCAAAATCTTGTGGGCGGAGCTTGGGGTTAAGTTTTTTGATTGCCTTAGTCAATCTTTCGTCCAAGAAAACCTTTATGTAATCACGTTCGCCCGTTCCGTCGGGGCCAATCTCAGGGCCGTTCAAAATTTCCCAGCCTTGTTCGGCCAGAATCTTCAGCGCCTCTTGCTCAACTTTATCTTCAGTCATTTCTGCATCCACTTCTTTCTTCCGTCTTCGTACACGTTGGAAATATATTCAACGTCAATTTCGCTTAACCGTTGCGACTCCCCCCGTAGTAAGTTGTTCATCATATCGTGCGTATCCTTCACCGCATCAGTGGAATCTCTATCAAAAAACCAAGTTGCACTGTCAAAGTGGCTGCTGGCTTTATTTAGCAGCTCTTTGATGTCAGTGAACAGTTCCTGAAATTCTTTGTCGCTAGAAGCTACAAGCTTAGAAGTGTCCACCCCTGACTTATGAGCAAAGTACTTATTGCGGAAGTCGCTTAGGTGTTTTATGGCATTCTTATTTTTGCTGAGCAGTGCTTTGTAATCGTTCTTGAGGCCGGGAGCATTCTCTAGCATGCTTAGATAAACTATAGCTTTCTGCAGCGATTCTTCGTCGTTAGCAACTATAAACTGATGCAATTCGACTGTTAATGCCGATCGAAGAGCATTTTGCGTAGGTATAAAAAACCCTTTATGGGAGTTGATAGCTCCTAGATAAGCTTTGGAAGAGTCTGCATTCACAGCTTTGTTGTAATGTAGACCAAGCTCGGAATAAATAAGGTAGTAATTTTCTATATTAAAAAGTTGGCGCCCAAGTTTATTCAGTAGCTTGTTGACCGCGTCGGCGCTTAGTTTCTTGGTCATATTTTTATCTTTCCAGAGATTAGACGTGGTAGGAGTGAGTCTCTCAATTTGCCAAGAGTTATAATTTCTTTTTCGTTTTTCTGCATTAAATTAAAAACTGCTTGAAACTGTGACTCAGATTCTAGAAGTGTCTTTTTGTCAGGTGATTTAACCAAATGGTTTTTTAAGTCAGTCTGAGTTACTAGCGGCTGGCTACTTCCCCTATTCATAGATACGAAATCAAATGATTTTACTAAGTAATATACGAGCCCAAAATAGCTAAGTTTTGGCCTCATAATCAGAACGTTATCAGAGAACCACGCTTTATCGGTAACGGCCTGTATTCTACCGAGGGTTCCAACGCGTCCAGTAATTATCACGGGCTCATCTAGAAGATAATTATCGGAGCTACCCATAATACCGCCTGCACCATAGAGCGGATATTTGCCTCCTTCAGCTAGCACAGATTTAGTTGAACCTTTACCAGTAATTACATCTGTAAAATCTGAGAACTTACTTTTTGTCCAGGTTTTGGATTCAGGATTGTTTATAAAATAGTGCTTAAAAAGGGCTTGGCCCATTTGCTCCAGTGTCTCGTTCATCCGTCTATTCACCTCAATTTTATCCCCGACTGAACCAATTTGGTTTATTACTTCTTTTTGCTCCTCAATGCTCGGCAAAGGTAGTTTTATATTTTGCATATCTCTAATCGGCAGTTGAGGCTGTGCGCTACCCGAACGAAAATTTAATACTTGATCTAAGAATAATCTGGACTTGAGGATATAGTAAAAATATCTTGGCAATAACATGGTTGTATCGCATCGAATAATTACCATGCCAGAGTTAATACGAATGTGGTCAAAAAGTACAGTATCGTCGTAGAAAGCTACGTTTCCAACCGTTCCGCGTGTAGTTAGTGCGATATCAAATCTCTGTAACTTACCCTTTCGCAAGATCGCATCTTTTTCGGATGATATAAATTGAGTTTGGCTAAAATCAAATCCATCAGCTGTAACATTCTTAGCGCTTAAGAACAGGCAATGCCCAGCCGCTAGTAATTCATGGTTATTTGGATAGTTAGTACCTCGATCTCCATCAATAATTTCAAGCGGGAGATCTTTAATCTTATGAGATACATCACCGAGCAAAACCGTCTTCATGATTTTTTACTCTCTTTGCTTTTGGAAATAGCCCCCAGTATGGCAATAGCCAAGAATAGCGCACCCGCAAGAGCAAAACCTAACCAAAACTTTGTATCTATATGTGCATTGCTTGCTACGTTCGATCCGAGTAGATGCGCGAAGCCAACCCCAAAAACAACTACAAAATTATAGCCGTATGTATTTATACATTCGTTAAAGCACCATCTTCTAAATTTTTCGCTAAAAGCAAAGTCTGCAATCTCGCCAACGTTCTTATATTTTAGATTTGCTCCAGTTGTCAGAATATATAAGAAGCTAAAGATTCCAGATATTACAAGAGGTACTTTAGCAATACCCCAGATGCTATTGGGAAGAAGTACGACTGCACCGAGAACAGTAGCTAAGATACCGAGAGCAATAACTATTCGGTTAGATTCTTCTGTTTTATTCAAGGTACCAAGCAAAACCGTCCGCGTCATTTCCACTCCTTAATTTTCTGAAGTGAAATACAATAATCGTCTTGTGCTTGCTGCCATGCTAAATTCAAGCTATTTTCCAACCAACTTCTAGGCTCTTTACTTTTAGTTCCTTCCATCCATTTTCGCCAGAGCCTAAGAACATCACATTTTATGTCAGGAGTATAAGTATTCAGATGCCTACCATTTATAATGTTACTCACTGGCTGTTGGGCCGCACGACTTTCTGTAATATGAAAAACAAACTTATTTAACGGAAATCGGAGATCTTTCCATAGTTTAGATGTAAACAAACTATATAGACTCTCTTGCTCGAGTTGCCTAATTGAAAAATCATCATCCTTAGGATTCTCTAGAAAAAAATAATAAAGCGCCCTCGCATGAACAAATGCTGCGTCCTTGAAATAATTAATGGGCTGGTCAAGCTTTATTTGTTCTGATAACGAGCACATTTCGGCGGCACCGAGTAGCATACGTAACTCATGAAACAAATCTGTTTTTAGATCACCAAGCAAAACCGTCCCCATCATTTGTTCCACCCAAGTCTATAGATAAGGTAGCCGCCAATAAGTATCACGACAATCGGAAATACTATATGAGTGAACAGCCACTTGGTATTTTTGAAATCAACTTCGATACGCCTAACCTTTTTGACTTTTACTTTTCTACTCAACGGATAACTTTTGCCACAATTATGACAAAATCTTGG
>CAYIDS010000006.1:0-2884 GCA_964362185.1 uncultured Saccharimonas sp. (SeqCode) | reverse complement strand
CAACGACATGTTCCAAATGATGGTAGCCCCTAATTTTTGTTTTACATTCCTTACAATTTATAGTTGTCTCGCTACCGCACTGATCACAATTATTCTGACGTTCCTCCGGCGCGGTATCGTAATATTCTGTTATTTTATGGCCATTCTTAATGCACACCTGCATGGTGTCATAAAAGTCACCACGTCTCCTAGTCTCATGTAAGATGACCATTATTTTTTGTTTCCCCATACTGCAATTAGAATCAGAATAGTAATAGCAAGCCACGAAGCAACAGTTACAAAATTGAGAATGAGCCTCAATATATTTTCTAGATTTTGTAGAAATTGATTTTCTTGGAATGCCGTGCGCCTTTCTATCTCAGCCACACTCAAAAGTAAAATGATTTGTATAAATAACAGTGCAAGGGCAACTGTAAGGGCAACTTTAATAATTGTTGTAAAAGGGGAGCTCAGGGAGGCAAGTATAATAATGCCGGTTATCGAAAAGCCTGTAATTGTAGCCCACATTTGATGCTGACCAGATACAGTTAAACGCCAATCAGGGTTACTCATGCATGCGTCCTCGATGGTTCAATTACATTACGTCTCGACTCAAATTTTATATTGGCTTCGGGCAGGTGTTCGACTGGAATTGTGCCTCGCAGTTTTTTCATAAAATCATTTCCTATTCTCGGCAGCCGGACGGTATGATAGAGGTGCAATCGATTGCGCGTCTTTACCATTACGGTGGATATATTATTTGCAGTATCTGGCCTTATAGCTCTTCCTTTCCACGAAACCGCTCCACTGGGGATACTAACCTGTTGTATACCGTTTATTAGGAACTCTAAGCTTGGCTCTCTTTGACCCCATTCAATATCGAGAACTAGTAAAGTTGGTAAACGGTTGTACTTTTCAAACTTAGCATTGGCATCTTTGACGTGTCGCTGAAAACCACTGGTCCTATCTGGAAGAAAAGTGCCCGTCATCTTTCTCGAACGCAGCTCCTCTGTCATTCGTTGTTCTTCCTGCTGGTCAAAGTCATTCGGCATAAGTTCTTTTACTTCAATCGCTAAGTCGGGCACAAGAAAGTCTATATCCTTGCCAATGTTATTTTTGCGGTCCGGGTATTGTATAGCTTCTTCGGCGTAGCCTAATTTACCCAATAGCTTATGAGCCCACTCTTCACTTTTTGTTTTAAATGATGAAGTATCAGAGCTCATAGCCAATCTTTTTCAGATTTTCCTTAATTTGCTTTTCTAGCTTGTCTGATTCGGTAAATTGTTCCTTTAACTCTCCGGTTAGTCGCTTTATCTTTTCTTCAAAGACTTCATCGTCGTCTTCAACCTCAGCGCTACCCACATAACGACCGGGCGTGAGTACATAATCGTGTTCGGCAATTTCATCAAGTGTTGCGACCTTACAAAAGCCAGCTACGTCTTCGTATTTGCTGCCATTTGTACCACGCCAGTTGTGGTATGTATTAGCTACTTTAGCTATATCTTCATCTGTAAATTCACGAATTCGCCTGCTTATCATATGCCCACTGTTTCGCGCATCAATAAACAGTGTTTTGCCACTACGATTTTTACGGTCACGCGAGATAAACCAAAGACAACAAGGTATAGCAACGTTATAAAATAGCTGCGCTGGTAGCGTAACAACACAGTCTACAAGATCTGCCTTAACAATATTTTTACGAATCTCACCCTCGCCGGAGCTTTGGGAGCTCATAGAGCCATTAGACAACACGAACCCAGCAACACCACTTGGTGCTAGGTGATGAACGAAGTGCTGCACCCATGCAAAGTTAGAGTTCCCAACTGGCGGTGTACCATACTGCCAACGCACATCATTCTTTAGTAGCTCACCGCTCCAATCACTATCGTTAAACGGCGGATTGGCTAATACAAAGTCGGCTTTCAGGTCTTTGAGCTGATCATTATGGAAAGTATCGCCGTATTTAATGTCGGCATCTATACCACGGATAGCGAGGTTCATTTTAGCCAACCGCCACGTTGTCTGGTTTGACTCCTGGCCGTAAATAGAAATATCGCCAAGTCTGCCTTCGTGTTGTTTAATAAATTCTTCTGACTGCACAAACATTCCACCACTGCCGCAACAGGGGTCATAAATGCGACCTTTGTATGGTTGGAGCATCTCAACTAACAGTCGGACAATGCTTCTAGGAGTGTAGAATTGGCCGCCGCGTTTACCTTCGGCATCAGCAAACATACCAATGAAGTACTCGTAAATTCTGCCAAGTGTATCCTTACCCTTATGCCCATCTCCGTTCATAACTAGGCTACTAAAAACATCGATAAGTTCTCCGAGACGGCGTTTATCTAGCCCCTCTCGGGCATAGTTTTTCGGTAAAACGCCCTTGAGGCTTGAGTTATCTTTTTCGATGGCGTCCATGGCATCATCAACTAGCACACCAATGTTTGGTTGTTTTGCGTTATCACGCAGGAATGCCCAACGAGCCTCTTTTGGCACCCAGAAAATATTTTCGGCCAGATATTCGTCTTTATCTTCCGGATCGGAAAGCTTATCTTTACTGAGTTCGGCATGTTTTTCTTCGAAAGCATCAGAAATATATTTTAGGAAAATTAAGCCAAGTACAACATGCTTGTATTCAGCCGCATCCATATTGTTGCGAAGCTTATCAGCAGCTTGCCATAGTTTTTGTTCTATATGGGCAATATCCAAAACTAACTCCAGTCTGGTTTTATTTTACTCTTGTTTTAAGGAGTTAAGTGTTGTATTTTATATTCTGCGCCTTTTCCCCAGGCTTGAGGAGCACGTGAGTAGATGTTGTACAAAAGAGGCGCCCTTGGGCGCGAGGACTGTTTGAAGAATAAAAACTAATAGACGTTAGTTTTTATTCAAGTTCCGCAGCGAGCAT
>CAYIDS010000005.1:0-14377 GCA_964362185.1 uncultured Saccharimonas sp. (SeqCode) | reverse complement strand
GGCTCGCTGTTTTATGCCTTGGACAGATTTGCCGCCGCTCATCAAATAGCCGAAGCACTGTCACAAGGAAAAATTGTAATTGCTAACCGTTTTACTGGTTCGAACATGGCTCATCAAGGAACCAAGTTTGCTCATGCCGAAGAACGTCGTGGCTACTTTATCTGGTTAGATAATTTGGAGTTTGAAATGCTGAATATCCCACGCCCGGACAAGTCTTTTGTGCTCAGAGTCCCGGGCGAAATTGCCCAAAAACAAGTCGATCAAAAATTGGCCCGTTCGTACACTGACAAAAAAAGAGATATTCATGAAGCTGATTTGGCTCATTTACAAAAGTCGGTACAGGTCTACGATGACCTATGCCAACTTTTTCCCAAAGATTTTAGTCGTGTTGACTGTGTCCGCGGCGGTAAATTACTAAGTATTGACACCGTTCACGATATTCTTTGGAAAACTATTGAACCACTTTTGCCGCCGCCGCCAACCAAAAAGACCCCTGCGCCCGCCAACCTCACGTCATCTACTCCCCTGGTCACCAGCAAGCAAATAAACCCCTATCTATTCAAAGATGAGGCGGGAAGATACCAGATAACTGATGATGGAAAGGCCTTTCTGGAAGAGGCTGTAACCAACGTTACGGGCGATGTCTACGGCTTTACCGACAAACTGAGTGCTATGACCATTGCCGCCGCGATGGCGCGGCTGAGTCGGCGTGGTGACGATATGCGAATAACTATTTTAGATGAATTCGCGGTGCATGAGGGCAAGGATGAGGGGCTACTCAAACGAGTTATCACTGCTTATGGTGATGATTCAGTACAACAGCTGGCTGGCCAGCATATAGTGGTAGAAGGGGCCAGCAATCTTTTGACCAAGCAACTGGAGTGGGGCAGACTGGCATCCTACCTAGAACAATCTACTCGCTACATCTACTATGACCAAAAAGACAGCGGCGGAAACTACAGATATTTTGTTCCAGAGCAGTTTGACGAAAAAATCAAGGCAACCTACATAAGTAGTATGAATGAGATATTTGACCTGTATTCGCAAATGGTGCATGATTTGGCTGATTATCTGAAAAAGAATTCTACTACTAAAAAAGAGGACCAGGACGGGGCTTGGCAGGCGGCTATTCGTGCCCAGGCATGCGATGCCATACGATCAGTATTGCCGGTTTCTACCAAGTCGACGGTCGGCATTTTTGCCAGTGGGCAGGCTCTTGAAAACATGATTATGAGGCTTCGGGCTAGTGATAGTAGAGAAGCTCGCATCGTTGGTGACCAGATACTAACAGAAGCTCGTAAAGTATTCCCAACATTTTTGGAACGGGCGGATAAACCCCAGCGTGGTGGCGCCATGACTGCTTACTTTGCCAATACCAGGCATGCCGTTGCTGATCTGGCTCATAAATATCTAAAGGAATCTTACGGCGACGTGCCTGAAGCTGTCCAGTTGCTACGTGTCTGGCCAACCAATGAAATTGACCTAGTCCCGCATATGCTTTATGAACACAGTAGTATGTCTATTAACGACATACGCGTAAAAGTCGACGGTTGGAAAATTGATAAAAAAATTGAGGTCTTTAACGCCTATATGGGTGAACGACTCAATCGACGCCATCGACCTGGAAGAGCGCTTGAGCAGGCTCATTACACCTGGGACCTGGTTTGCGATTACGGGATATTCCGTGATTTGCACCGACACCGAATGGTAGACGACCTAGAGTGGCAACAGCTTAGTCCACGCTATGGTTTTGAAATTCCCAGTCTTGTCGAAGACGCTAATTTAGCCGAAAAATTTGAAAAATGCTTCGACATTTCAGCCAACCTCTATAGCTCTCTCCAAGCAGCTGGTTACAATTATGAAGCACAATACGCTACGCTACTTGGGCATAAGATGCGCTGGACGGTTACTTACAATGCCCGTGAGGCCTTCCACTTACATGAGCTCCGAACAGCACCGCAAGGTCATCCTGGCTATCGTAAGTTGGTCCAGCAAATGCATGATCAGCTTGCCCAGAGGCATCCAATGTTAGCTGAGGCTATGAAATTCGTCAACCAAGATGAAGATCCAGAACTAACTCGGCTGGCGGCTGAACGCGCAACTCAGTACAAACTAGAAAAATTAGACCTGAATTAGCTTTTAGTAGACGGCACAATCAGCCACGCCTTTCGCACTTAGGTCAGTTTTGGTGCGAACAGGAAGCACTTAAATAGGACTTACACACCTTGACGCCAATTTCAGGGTGATACTGCTTAGGAGTGAAAACTGTTTAGATTCTGGAGGGGTAGCTGTAGCTACACCGATAGAAGATAAACAGTTTGTAGCCCTGCAGGATTAGTCTGGGATGGTGGGAAGGTGTGTAAGTCCTATTAACGAGCCGTACTAGGCACGCATTTCGCACTCATCCATCGTCCCAGGTCACACCTAAGCGCACGAAAGCTCTCACTCCTCACTCACCATAACCATAGTTATGCTTCGCTCGGATTAAAAGCTTCCGCACATCTTAGTTGCAACCTGGCATCAACGGCTAAGTGTGAAATGCGTACTAAAAGTACGGTGAAGTGAGTACTGGACTGTTCAAGCTAAAAATGACCAAGAAGCCAGCGGTGTCAGATGCTGGGCATCTGAGCAGGCTGGCTGGTGCGAAGGGCGTGGTTGCTAAACTAAAGATATAGCGTTACTATGCTTAATATGAACTTCAATCGTAGTACGAAACTGAACCTCCTTCTCAGCCTATCAGGGCTGTGCTTCAGTACGGTTGAAGCCTCGTCCGCCTAAGGCGGACGCAAGTACAGCCCCAACATCAGGCTTCAACTATGCGAAGTCTGTTTTTAATTTAAAGGGGATTAAGATGAGTACTTTTGGAAGTGAATTTAGAGGCGCACAAGTTGACTGGAAAAACGATGTGTTTGTCCCAAGGACTACCACGGAAAACGAGTCAGACAAAACCATAGAAGCCACGGTTGGTACAACCGCTCTTAACGCATCTGGTATACACACCGACGATTCGGCCACTGACGTTGTTACCTTAGCCATGGAAACATGGGGCAACGTTAGGGAGAATCTACCGGCTTGACATATAAACGTCCAAAAAGGTAGCGTGTTCTACATATGGCTTTAACGAGCCAGATTTTGCGGATACTTGACTTCAACGGGGGCATTTGTTATTATTTGTTTGATTTACCAGAGACCGTGACGGGGAAACCTTAATCAAGTCACCGAGGAAATCTAAAACAGATGTCTAATTGTTTTCGAGCATTTCTACGAAGGTCTTTGGTAAGCCAAAGGCTTTTTTAGTTCTCTGGTCGATACATAACTAAACAAGGAATATATATGGCATTAACGAAAGATAAAAAGAACGAGGTTGTTTCTGAAGTCAGTCAGCTTTTGACTAACTCCAAAATGACTGTCGTTACCGCATACAAAGGGACACCCGTAAAGGCTCTGCAACAATTGCGTCGTCTGGGACGTGATAATGGAACCAGCATGCAAGTGGTCAAAAACCGCCTAGTCATCAAAGCCATTGAGCAGACAGACGCCCTAAAAGACGTAGACACCAGTGCCCTGAAAGGTATGCTACTGTACGCGTTTAATAGTGAAGATGAAGTAGCGCCTGCGCAAGTAATTGCAAACTTCGCAAAGACCCAGCCAACACTTGAGTTTGTTGGAGGCATAACTGCCGAAGGTAAGTTTATTACCGCTGATGAAGTCAAAGCATTGGCAAGTCTCCCAAGCAAAACCCAGCTTATCGCTGGCATCATCAATACGCTTAACTCACCCGTTCGCGGTGTGATCAGTGGCTTATCAGGCAACCTTCATGGTTTACTGAGCGCTCTGGAAGTTAAAGCAACGAGCCAAAGCTCGAGTCAAAAGTCGTAAAGCCCTAAAGTCAAATGGCTCTGGACAAAAACTTTAGACATTCGATATTAAGACATTTAACTAATTCCTGAAAGGAATCAAAACTATGGCAGATTTAAAGAAATTCGCGGAACAACTGGTTAACCTCAGTGTTTTGGAAGTGAACGAACTTGGTAAAATATTAAAAGATGAGTATAGCATCGAGCCAGCCGCTGCAGTTGCTGTAGCCGCTGGTCCTGCTGCAACAGGTGAAGCTGCACCAGCTGAAGAAGTCAAAGCCGAATATGATGTTGTGCTTAAAGAAGCTGGTGCCCAAAAAGTAGCTGTCATTAAGGCGGTCAAAGACATTACTGGGCTTGGTTTGGGTGAAGCCAAAGCAATCGTAGATGGCGTTCCAAAGACAGTGCTTGAAAAGGCCAAAAAAGACGATGCCGAAGCAGCCAAAAAGACCCTAGAAGCAGCCGGCGCGACCGTAGAATTGGTATAAACCAATTCGAAGGGAGCACCCTGAACATAGTCGAAGGGCGCAACAGTAGAACTAGCCTAGTCTAAATACAACTTGTAGCCAAAAGTCTTACATCAACTTGTATGTTTAGTACATTCGTGGTATAATAATCTATTATGTCAGTGGAGCAACTTATTGATCCCGCTATTGAGCACACTATACTTGGTGTTGAGCTTGCTGATGGTGCTGATGATTTCATTGCACGTCATGAGGTGCTCGTAGAAAGTACTAGGGGCAAACTCATTGGGGTACTGACTCTTGGGGAAGCCATCAAGGATAATGAATTAAAAGATAGGTTTGGAACAGATTATGACCGCTTAAACGAAGACCAGCATACTTTTCTAACCAAACCCCATGATGAAGAGATTCAAGAACTTCGGGGAGCATTTCTTGCCGAAAGAACACTATTAACCGCGGTAAAGGCTCTAGATGGCCAACGTCAGACTCGTGAAAGAACTGCAAACGAAGAGGATATTCCGCACCAGCAACAGATTTTAGACGATATCTTAGGTCCACTATCTGAAGGTAAAAAAGAAGGAAACGTAGTGCTTGCGACCGCAGGCGGTAAAACGTATCTTGAGGCCAAGCTCGCAGATATTTTTGTTCGGGCTGGACTCAGGGTGCTCATACTTGCATCAACTAAACAGATAGGCAACCAAATAATTGGAGAAAATGGCAAAAAGGGGCTTAGTCAGTTTGCGACCCCGGCTGTGAATACGAAAGTTGGAAAACAGTTTGGTGGTACGAAAGCTAAACCTACCGACCAACTGGTTGTGTCTACTTATCAATCCTTTAACAGGTTTGCTAATGATGACAGTTTGGGTGATTTTGACGTTGTGCTATGTGATGAAGCGCACCGTGCTCTGGGTGAAGTTACCAGCAAAAATGTAAAAGTAGCCTTTCCTCACGCTGTTAAAATTGGCTTTACTGCTACGCCTGATTTTGGTGTCAATAAATCGGTTAGTCAAATCTTGCCCGAGACATTTCATAGCCTCGATTTACGGGAGGCCATAGACTCTGGCATTACGGCAAATATGCAATGCTTGGTATATGGTACGGGTGAAGAAATTGTACTGCTTAACCCACGTCACAAGGACTTTACTGACTGGGAAATAAAAAGATTGATTAATCTCAAATCTCGTAATGAAAAGGCACTGCAGTTTGCCGAAGATTTTGTTAATGATGGGCGGCAAGGAATTATCGCCTGTGTGCCAGGTGAAAATCTCGCCCACGCACGCTTGTTGGCTGCAGAGCTGGAACAGCGCGACGTTGTTGACAAACACACAGGTGAAACTAGAAAGATTAAAGCCAAAGCCATAGGATCATCAATAGTTAGCGATCAACAGTTGCATGACATTTTAGAGCAATACGCAGCTGGCGACATAGATGTGCTAACATTTGTAGGTATTTTGGGTGAGGGCTGGGATAGTAAAAAGGCTAGCTTTTTAATTAATGCCTGCCCGACCACTTCGATAGTTAAGATTACCCAACAAATAGGTAGGGTGATTCGCAAAAAAGACGATGGGCTCCAATCTATTGTCGTCGATTTTGTCGATGATGTGGTTGGTAAAGAACAAAAGACGGCTTTACATGCCCTGGGTGAAGATACCATTGACATCAATAAGGTCTACGGTCCTCGTTATCCAAAAGGTGAAGAACTTGGTGCTGACACATATCTACGAGGCATTTTAAACCCGTATTTATATGACCAACTTATGTTCGTAAATGGGCGACTAGTGGCAGATTTAACTCTTTCAACGAAAGAGCACCAACTACTTCGCACGTTTGATTACTATGAGCGGTTGCTACAAAAAGAAGGCTTAACTCAAGATACTCACCTGTTTGGTATACCACCAAATGAGTTAAGTGTAGTAGGGGATGCAGAAGACGAGTTTCTTGCAAAAAACGGCAGAGAACCTACTGTAGATGAACTCATTGAAGGCATAGATGGAGCACAATATCTTGGCAGTAAATTTGAGGACAAGCAAAAGGCAAGATTAAATAATATACTTATGACGAGAGATTTTGATCTGCGTGGGACCATGATTGGTAATACAGAGGTTGTAGATGATTCGCACGATGACCTGCCTTACGGCGATCCTCAAGAGGAGGTGTGGCGATTGATGATTAGGGGTGACCTGAAAGGTGCATTATCTGAGCTTAATGAGCGCGAGCAAAGAGTACTAAATCTACGTTTCGGGTTAAGCGGTCACGACACGAAAACATTTGACGAAGTCGGTCAAGAATTTTCTCTAACTCGCGAGCGTATTCGACAGATAGAGAGTAAAGCCTTAGCGAAATTACGTCACCCACGAAGAAGTCGAATTTTACGTGGTTATGCTGGTTATGCTGGTGAGTTATCGCAAGCTAGACACGGAGAGGATCTAGTTGACACATACACGGTTGAAGTTATTCGAAAAATGACAGATGAGCCACTCGGTCTTCAATCACTTATGTTGAATGTGCTTCCGCCCGCCGAGCGCAAGAAGTTGCTAGAGAAACACGGTAACCTTTTCTCGAAACCAATACGGGATTACTTGTTGTATGTCGTAAATAACGAAGCTCAGGAAGAAGGTGATAGCAATATTGAACCAACCGCTAGTTATAGCCTTAACATAATGCATAAGGATATTAAGAGGCTAGTAGCAGGTGAATATAATGATTTCCTTACACAGGTTCCTTCTTATTTAAGAGAAGATATTGTACGGTTTGTCGGGACAATCGATAGACCACTGCTATATGATAAACGAGCAACACCGCAATCTCTGCTAGATCTAAAAGGCCATGTTGCTTCGACAAAGCAATCTGAGGCTTTTGGAAATATGCTACTTCGGCTACGTCGCGCGAACTTAATAACAAATAATCTAGTTGAAATTCACAGTAAGATACAAGCAACACAGCCGGAGCACGTTGTTCCAGATAGAAAAGATTTAGGAGTTTATTACAGTTGGTCAAATACCAGAAATGCTTATCCCATTAAAAGTTTGGCAAGGATTTGGAAGTTACCTCAAGTGACGACTTTTGCAAACGACTTAATCCAACTCAGTTCATACCAGGGTGTGCCTTATGGCCTAAGTCATTCAGCCCAGGGTGTAACAATTAATATCGGACAGGTTCAAAGTTTCTTAGCTGCCTTTCGGAAAACATATCAGCTAACAGATTGATTTTGTTAGTATTGCTCTTGATGGTCACCTTGTCGTTAGTTTTAGATAATCATCATTTTGAATTTAAGTACTCACTCACGAACTGGGTGTCCTGACTACACAGTCGTCGTTTATCCACAGGTGGCTGGTTCAGGCTTTGACTTGACGTATTTTACGTGATATGGTGGTGCCATAAGTGTAGGTAAACAAACACTTTTGGTGAGAAGAGAAACACAGTATGTCAGATTTACCAGAGAAACAAATAAAGCGACTAAAAGCACTGATTGCCGAGGCCGAGACAAGTTTGGCGGCAGCTAAAGAGCTCCTGGTTAGTGTTGTTGGTGGCGACGAAACTATTCCGTCTGACGCTCTTAAAGATGAGCCGCTTGGTAAAGTTATAGAGGGAGTTTTTGACGGCCAGAGTATGGTTGGTTCTGATGGCAAAACGTACCCAGTCCCTGCCAACTACGCCAGTAAATCAAAACTGGTACAAGGAGATATTCTGAAGCTAACCATCGCCGACGACGGTGCTTTTATGTATAAACAAATTGGACCAATTCCCCGTAAACAAGTGGTTGGTCTTTTGAAACAGGAAAGTGGTCATTATTTTGTCGAAGTTGGCAAAAAGAATTACCGAGTCTTGCTTGCCAGTGTGACATATTTTAAGGCGAAACCAGGCGATCAAGTCAGTGTCAACATTCCTGAAGATGATGAGCATGCCGAGTGGGCCGCCCTCGAAGCCGCATTGTAGTAAACCTAATAATAAACTCGATCGAGAACTTAAATGACGGGTAATGTAGTCGCAACGCTATTAGTGTATTTTGCATCAAGTACGCTGAATATGACGTGGCGGCGCAAGTTCGCAAAGACTACAAAGCTGTCTTCCCTGACAGTCACCACCCTCACCTTAGCAGTATTTGTCTGGCCGTTAAGCACACTGTTTTCAAATATTTTGCCACTTCCGCAACAAGCTACACAGCTAAGCTTAACTTTTTGGTTTAGCTGTTTGGCGGCGGCACTCTGTCAAGTAGCAAGTAGCAGCTTGGGCTTTTCAAGTCTTCGTTACACAGATGTGTCCGACTACAATCTATTGAGTCAGATATACACGCCCATTAGTATTGTGCTAGCTATTGTCTTCCTTAGCGAAGGCTTGACAATCACACAGGCTATTGGCGCTTGTCTTCTAATCGCCGGTGCTATGGTAGTACTTAAGGGAGATAAAACCAGATTTGCTCTAACAAAAGGTAATATTTTAGCTTTGTTATGTGGTGCATTTTTGGGTGTGGGTGTGGTTACTACCCGTATTGCTGTCCGTCTTGGAGGCCTTCCTAACTACACAAAGTATGGTTACATGATGCAGGTAAGTATTTTACTTGTCATAACAAGTAAAATAATCTACAAGGAACGTGCTGAGATTAGTAACAGCCTCAGAGATGTTACTATCATGGGACTTGGACGGTTCGGCCAACTATTTTCCTTCGTATTGGCAACTGTTTATGCCAGTAATCTTGCACTAGTAAGCAGTGTTACAACATTCAATGTGGTACTGATTTTTGGGGCAGGCTACTTCTTCTTGAAAGAACGAAAAAACCTTAAACAAAAATTGCTCGGTGTAAGCTTAGCTATGCTTGGACTGTTGATGAGTATTTAAGATAATGTATCCTCAGCAGCCGATAATACAACAACGCCTATCACCATACAGCGCTATAATAGATAGTAAATGGGGCAGGCTTTATATAGAAAATACCGATCTAAGAGTTTAGACCAGGTGGTTGGGCAAGAACACATAACCACAACCCTTAAAAACGCCCTTAAATCTGGTAAAATTAGCCACGCCTACTTGTTTACCGGTCCTAGAGGGGTCGGCAAAACTAGCGTTGCACGCATCTTGGCGCACGAGTTCAACCAATTCACCTACGACGAGACGCAAAACCACATCGATATAATCGAGATTGACGCCGCCAGCAACCGCCGCATTGACGAGATACGAGAGTTGCGTGACCGAGTACACATTGCGCCCACCAGTGGCAAGTACAAGGTCTACATCATCGACGAAGTTCACATGCTGACCAAAGAGGCCTTTAACGCCTTACTAAAAACACTGGAAGAACCGCCGAGGCATGTAATTTTCATATTGGCCACCACCGAAGCTCATAAACTGCCCGAAACAATTATTAGTCGTACCCAACGCTTTACCTTCAAACCGATAGAGAATCGTGATGCCATCCAGCATTTGCAGTCTATAGCTGAGGCTGAAAAGATACATATCGACAACGAGGCCCTGCAACTAATTGTCGATCACGCCGAGGGTTCTTTTAGGGACAGCATTGGCCTGCTCGATCAAGCCAGTAACACCAGCAAAAACATTACTCTACCCGACATAGAGAAAATGTTAGGTGTCGCGCCTAGAGTTGCTGTTATGGAGATCGTGCAATTGGTGATGGACGGAAACGCGCGCTCAGTAGTGAATAAACTTGATCAGATGCTACTGGGTGGGAGCACCCCAACCCAAATTGCTAAACAACTGAACCATGAACTGCGCATAATTCTACTAGACTCGCCCAAACCTGACATCAGTACCCAAGTCGCATCTTTAATGCGAGAACTTATAGCTGTCACGGCGTCTCACGATCCTACGATGTCATTACAACTGGCACTACTAGATACCGTTTTCCAGATGCAACCCGCGGTAGTCCAAGCCGAACTTGATGACAAGGTGGTTACCGTGGCAACTTTGACAAATACCACAGAGGCGCCAAAAAAACAGGTTCAAGCCGAAGCAATACTGCCTAATGAGAGGGATGAACAACAAGACGTTGTCATCGCCGACGAACTGTGGCCAAGAGTTGTTAATGAGATCAAAAAATATCACAACACACTATACAGCATCGCTCGGATGGCAAAAAGTAGCATCAATGAGCTTGAGCTAACGTTGGTATTTTCATTTCCTTTTCACGAAAAGCGTTTGAGCGAACCAAAGAACAAGCAAGTGGTTTTGGACATACTCAAACGACTGACCGGTGATGATTTTACAATTGTTTGTCGTGTTGAAAACAAGCAACAAATACACCCTCCTGCGACACTGCCTAAGTCAAACGATATAGACACCATAAGCAATATTTTTGGTAGCGCTGAAGTGCTAGAATCATAACACTACTAAGAGGGAACGATTTTATGGAACCGCAGGGAGCAAAAATTCCTCCACAAAATACAGAGGCTGAAGCATCCTTACTTGGTGCCATCTTGATCGATACTGACGCAATTGTAAAGATTGCTGATATGGTCAACAAAAATGACTTTTATGATGATCGTCACAAACGTATTTACGAAGCCGCCCAGCAACTATATGAAAAACACAGCCCGATAGACGTTCTGACACTAGCCGACCAGCTTAAAGGCACAGGATTCTTAGACATGGTAGGCGGACCATCTTACCTTACCGAACTCACCAATTTTGTACCAACCGCCGCGCACGTTGAACAATACGCGGAAATTGTTGCCCAAAAGGCGTTAAGGCGTCGTTTGATCAAAGCTTCGCAAAACATTGTCGGACTTGGTTACGATGAGTCTAAAAACCTTCATGAGCTAATCGAAGAAGCTGAGAGTAGTCTGTTTGAAGTAAGTAAAAAACATATCCAACAGGACGTGACGAGCCTGGAAACAATCTTGAGTGAAAGTTTTGACAGACTCGATGAATTACATAAGGATAAGGGCAAAATTCGAGGCGTGCCAACAGGTTATAAGGATCTAGACAAAATATTAGCCGGCCTGCAACGTTCGGATCTCTTTATATTAGCCGCTCGTCCGTCTATGGGAAAAACCGCTTTGGCTTTAAATATAGCTCACAATATAGCCATCCAAGCCAATCAGCCAGTGTTAATGTTTAGCCTCGAAATGAGCAAAGAACAACTAGTTGACAGAGTGCTTGCCATGGAATCAGGCGTTGACGCGTGGGCACTTAGAACCGGTAACTTGACTGACTCTGACTTTGAGAAAATCGGGCAAGCCATGGGCACGCTGAGCGAGGCCCAGATTTACATCGACGACTCACCTAGCATCACGGTAAGTGATTTACGCACCAAGGCTCGCCGCGAAGCACACCAACGCGAGCTAGGACTGATCATCGTGGACTATTTGCAGCTTATGAGTGGCGGTAGCAAATATGGTGGAGACGGTAATCGTGTACAAGAAATATCAGAAATTTCCAGAGGGCTTAAAGGAATTGCTCGGGAACTAAACGTGCCATTGTTGGCACTAAGTCAACTAAGTCGTTCAGTCGAAAGTCGAAGTCCACAAATCCCGCAGTTGGCTGATCTTCGCGAATCTGGCTCGATCGAGCAGGATGCTGACGTGGTGGCATTTATCTACCGTGAGGAGTACTACAACCCAGAAACAGATCGTAAAAATATTGCCGATATTTTCGTCAAGAAACATCGTAACGGTCCAACCGGTGCCGTCGAACTATATTTTGATAGAGACAAACAACGCTTCCGCAGTATTGACAGCAAGCACACCACGCCTTTCGATTAAATAGGACTTACGCACCTATGCGTGGATAATAGGGTGCTGATGGCTGAGGTAAAAACTTCTAGACCGAAAGATAGGTAACCGTAGTTACATAGAGAGAGGACTGGGAGTTTTTATCCAGTCAACTGTGGTCTGTTGCCACGTTGGAGGTGCGTAAGTCCTATAGAGTGCTATACTTTATCTAAACTTATGAAAAAAGTGTGGTTTACTATCACGATGTCCTGGGGACCTGCTATTGCAATCGGTGCCGCCAGCTTGTTCGCGCTATTATTACTCTTCTTCCAGATTGGTTCACTGACAAAAGGGGCGCACCCCGCCGAAGTGGCCGTCGCGCAAAGTTATCCCTCTTACACGTCTGTGGTCAAAAAGCCAATTGACGCGCCATACTACATCATACGTAATACCGTTCGAAAAGTGCGTCCCAAAAGTGGCATCATCATAACTCGCGGCATCAGCGCCTTGATAGGTTTTATAAGTGTTGGTCTTTTTTATGCGCTGGTTAGTCTTTGGTATCGTCCACGAGTAGCCATACTGGGGACGTTGTTATACGTGTCGTCCAACTGGTTACTTCGTAACGATCGCATTGGCTTGCCAGATATCAAGCAAAGCCTGGTTTTATTGCTGATATTTTTACCTGCCTGGTTGAAAAGAACTCAACATAAACAGATGGCAATATTGGGTGCCGTGATGGCGGGAATCTATTTATTGCACATACCGGGTATGATATGGTTTGTGTTGCTCGGGATGATTTGGCGGGCTCAGTCACTTGGATCTGAATTAAAAAAAGCCTCAAAACCTTTTGTTATTGGCCTCCTAATGTTTTTTGTGATTACGATATCGCCGCTAGTATATTCCATCATCAACCAACCAAGTGTCTTACTGCAATTGGCAGGAATTCCAAACAACCTGCTATTACTAGATGTTATGCGTAACTTTGTAGCTATCCCAACCCACTTATTCGCACAGGGCGATGGAAATAGTTTACTGGGCGTTGGGCGTATGCCCATTTTAGATGTGTTTACGACTTTTATGGTGTTACTGGGAGCAATTGCCACCTGGCAGTCACGAAAACTAGATCGCAGTAAAATTGTGTTAGGAATTCTGGCTGTAGGCTTTATTCTTAGTTGCTTGGGCGGCAGTATGCTTATGACTATTTTAATTCCGCCTATATATTTACTGGCAACGGCTGGCATTGGCTATATGTTGAACGAGTGGCTATGTGTTTTTCCCAAAAACCCGCTGGCTCGTGGCATAGCAACAGTTCTAATAACGGTCGCGGTGATAATTGCCAGCGCCTTTCATATTACCAATTACTTTATTGCCTGGCCAAATACACCGCAAACCAGGGTCACATTTTCGCAAAGATACTAAGTCCTATAGAAGTTTGTTACAATTAAGTTATAGCAACTAAAGGAGTTTTATATGAGTCGATTTGACCAAGCCAAAATGCTACTCAAGGTAAAGAAGCTACAAAAAGAATTACAAAAAATGATTATCAACGTCGAGCAAGGGGACGGCGCTGTAAAAGTTGAAATTACAGGTGAGCAAAAAATCAAAAAGATTCACATAGACCCAGAATATGTCGATCTTGATGATATCGGCCAGCTTGAACGATGGCTTGAAGATGCCGTCAAAGAAGCAATTGCGCAGAGCCAGAAAGTAGCGGCAGAAAAAATGCAACCCATGATGGGAGCACTTGGCGATCTCGGATTGTAGATGACAAAATGAACGTATTGCCTTCAGCTCTTTTAGAAGTTATTGACGCGCTTGGGTTATTGCCAGGTGTTGGTCCAAGAACGGCTGAACGCTACGCTTATTTTTTGCTAAAAAATCAACCCTTGGTAGCGAAACGGCTAAGCACTACCCTCGATCAACTACATCCCGGCATTGACTATTGTAAACGAACCTTCGCGCTTGTTGAGCACGGGCAAGAAATTTCTGAACTCTACAACCGACACGGGCGTAACAAGCAACAAATTGCCATCGTAGCTGACCCTTTTGACATTGTTGCTTTAGAAAAAACTGGTCAGTTCAATGGCACATACCACGTGCTCGGTGGTCTTATTTCTCCAATTGATGGAATCGGACCTGACCATTTGCACATTTCTGAACTTGTTACTCGTATAGACGAAGACAAAGTAACTGAGATTATCCTTGCCACGAACGCCAGTGTAGAAGGCGATTCGACGGCACACTATATACAAAAGCAAATCGGCAAGCGCAAACTTAAGGTAACCCGTTTGGCTCGTGGTCTTCCGGTAGGTGTTGACTTGGAATACGCCGACTTAATCACGCTAGGGCGTGCCCTTGAGGGCAGAACTTCATTATGAAAATAGCTACTCCG
>CAYIDS010000004.1:0-14426 GCA_964362185.1 uncultured Saccharimonas sp. (SeqCode) | reverse complement strand
AGACCCATCTCGAGCCAGGCGAGCCCCCAGACGGGTTCGTCGTCACCAGCGACCAGACCGTGCCCGCCGATCTTGTCGACGCGCAGGGCCGGCGACCCACCCAACGCGACATCGAATACGACGGGCCCGGCAACGAACGGATCGTCATCACGATCATCAACAACTACGAAGCGGACCTGAACCAGATCAACGCCGACAACGAAGGCCGCATCGGCCGAGTGCGCGAACATGCTCACATGCGCGCGCAATTACTACTATCGACGGGTCGAGTCAGTAACCTTTGAAAGTCGACATGTTGCGACGGTGGACGCTGATCTCTATTTGAATATAGCCGCCGGATTGGATCGTAGCTCGGCAACCGCGACCGCGAAGTCCTGCTCAATCATTGCTGTTGGGCTTGCTCCTAAGGTGAGACTGCCCGATCTGCATGTATCGAACAGTACCGGACAGACTCTGGCGCATCTTCGTCGTGCTGATGCCGCGAAAATATTTGCTGTTGTCCTCTTCAGCAGGGTCAACGCTGAAGTGGCGAAGTATTCAGCTCGATATAGCCCATGGATTGATCTCGACTATGCGTGGAATATCCACGCGAATCAGGTGTTTGAGTTCGTCCGCCAGCTTTTGGTGACTCAGCCAAAGGAGGCTGCCAATCGACTGACATACATCGAGCAGTACGTCACGACGCTATCTAATGTCAGCACAGATCCCGCCGAGCTAGTGATTGGGAGTTTACTGAAACGCGCCAACCTCATTGATATACTCCACGGCCTAATTGGGACTATGCCGGTCCTGGTGGAATATCCCTATCCTAAAAGTGTCGATTCTCGGTTTGATGTGGTCAAACTCCGGTACACTATGTCATGGTTGGCCGAGTTTCGCTCACCGCCAACCATAGGCCCTGGCAACGGCGAGAAGAGCGCTTCGACTGTCGAAGCGCTCGTAGATCGCCTCTATACCATTGGACAGCGAGGCGACTCTTTTTGGAACAAACTTGCGCTCGCATGGGGCCACATTATTGCCGCAGGTGTCCAACAAGGCATCGTGCGTGCGATGGCAACATTCGGTACCATCGGTACACCCCTCAGGTTCAGCACGCCGAACGCCAATCATTGCGAGTCGTTTTCCTTCGGGCTCAAGCTACCTGCCGACGTCAGCTGCACCCGACTTTACTGGAGCAAAGCAGATAAGCGCTTGCGCCGCACTGATGTCTCTCGTGTGGTCACGTCGCAACGCGTTATTTCGGCCAGGGATCTGCCACCCGACATCCGCACCAGTCCGACTGACGCAATTGCCGAGCTTCAGCTGTCGCGTACTGCAGCAATAAGGACTTTGGCTGGCGTAGCCTTATTGCTCGCAGCAGTGTGCGGATACTTTCTGCGAAACCCTCTATATCAGGGTTTATCCGACAAAGATCTTACTACCGCCAGCGGTGTTGGCCTGCGCCAGGTTGCAGCCGCAATCGGTGCCTTAATGGTTGCTGCACCGGCCGCAGTTACCGGCTATCTGATTGCCGGCGGGTCCGATCTCGGCTCCTACCTCTCGCGAGGAATTCGAGTTCTTTGTGCCGTCGGAGCCGGGAGCGCGGTTTGGGCAGGCTTCGCGATCGCAGTCCTTTTACCCCGCGATCACGGCCTATACCACAAGTCGATGATCGCTGCGTCCGTCATCAATTTCGTTGCTGGGATCACTGTTATTGCGTCGCTAACATTTAGATGCCGACCCGATGGCTTTGTCTCTAAGCGTCGCGTTCGGCGTCGCCTTAAGCAACTGTCGAAGCGAGCAAAAAACGACAGCACGGCCGAGAATCGAGCAATGCTTCTGAACAGAGTTCCACACCGGGTGCGACGCTCTGGAGTCGATGCCGATGCTAGGTATCGCCAGCGCCGATATGCGCTGCTCGGCGCGTTTGTAGGTTTGCTGGCAACTGACGTCTGGATTTCAGCCACGCTGCTTCCAACCGACACTCATCTCCTAGAACGGGAGAAGTGGCGTTCGACGCTGCATAGCGTCTGGGACAACACAGTGACAGCGAAGACCCTCAGGGGAATGCGGCAACTCGTAGAAGACACGATCACTCGTAGCTGGACGGATTTTCTGCAGTGCGCTGCAATTCTTTTAGTAGTTCTGGCGCTAGTTCTTGTAGCCGGCTGGCTGTGCACGGTTCAATCGGTGCGGGGCGTGCGAGACGGGCAAGTGTCAGAAGACTGACCTGGGACAGGTCATCGTCCGAAGTCAGGCCAGCGAGCTCTATCAGCTTCCTCACGGCAGCTTTCGGGTCGGCTCCCTGCCACGTCTCACAGGGGACGTCCGTGAAGTCCGGCGTCAGGTCTCGGTAGACGTGCTCACTCACAGTGGCCACCCTGGGGCACTGGCGAACTTCGCAACTGGTCGTGTAGCTGGACGGGCATACGTCGAATCTCAAATTGCGTGAGAGCCGACATATCGACCGTCTGAACTAACTTACTACATAGTAACATACGGGACCCCTGAACGCGAGCGCGGGGCGTCCCCGACTGCGACTGCCATCCTCGCCGAAGAGAACCCGAGTCACAAGGCCCCTGGGCTTTTGGGTGTAGCGTTGTGTTGCTACACGATCGCAACAAGGCGGCCAAGAGTGTCGGATTGTGTTCGGTCTGGAGGTGGTAGCTGAATGTCAGCCTTTTCGGAAGAGCACCGGTTGGTCGCCCTCGCCGATGCAAGCCCCGAGTCCGAACTTCGGATTGCGCGAGCACGGCGTGGGATGTCACAGGCTGTCGATCTCTTCTCGGGGATGGGCTGTGTCGCCGAAGGCCTGGCGGATGTCCGTCCTGTCGTGACGAATGACGCGCTCGCCTTCACGGCTGGCTTCGCTCGTGCCCGCTTCACGACATCTGTACGCGCGCTCCGGCCGTCGACAACCTGCTGGCAGGCGTTCACACTGCGCCCTTCCGCTATGATCATTCTCATTGGCCAAGCGGCTCACCTGGGAGTTCAGGGTTCGAAAGAGATCCCACAAGGCCCGCTCGTCCGTTGTCGTTGCCACAACGGCTGCATCACGCCTGGTGGTCACGCACCTGGCGTGTCCAGTCGCTGGGAGCGGGATCCATCTCGTTCGAAGCGCGTCGAGGTTTCTCCTCCCACGGTGTCCCCGATCGGCACTTCTGGGCTACCCCAGCGAGTCCGATCTCGCGGTCTTACGAGTCACGCGGCGCCGTAGCGAGTGCCGTCTGACCCACCTGCTCAAGGGCGACCACCTCGGGCGGCAGCGCGCGCACGAGCGCGACCTCGGCGCCGAGCCGCAGAAGCCCATGCTGGCCGCCGCCTAGCAACGCCGCTATCAGGACTGACCCTTTCGCCGCCCCGGAGGCCGCAGCCCGAACCCGGCCTCCGGCAATGTCCGACGTAGGTAGCGACGGTCCACATCGAACTGCTGCCCGACCGCGATCAGGTTGACGCCGGACTCGTACAACCGACCGGCGGCTTCGAGCTGCTCCGGGTCCAACGTCCGACCCGGCCATCGACGACCAGGAACGCCGGCTCGTTGCAAGTGAGCCATGACCGTGTTGCGATCGATCCCGTATCGTTCGGCGAGGTCATCGATCTCGACACCTGAAACCCTTGCCTCAACCAATTCGCTGACTTGGTCCGGATTCAGTCTTTTCTGACGACGAACCGACCGGACGGTCCGATCGGACGACTCATCACGCCCAGCACCAGCGAGAACGCGCTCAAGACGGGCAAGGTTGTCTCGGTTTCGATACCGACTCAGCACCCCGACCAGTTCAGGCATTTTGACTAGTCTATAATACATTACATGGCAATACGACCAATATGCGACAAATGCGGTAAAGAATTAATTAAGTTCGGTGCAATATTATTTAGCCCACCAAACGAAAAGAGCGAAGTTAAAAAGCTACACCTTTGCGTAGATTGTTACAAAATAATAATCAAAAGTTTCAAAAGTCCTATATAATAGACAGCATGTTTCAAGTGGCTCTTACCGTAGTCTTTGCGGTATTGGCGGTCGTGCTCGCGGAATGGCTCTGGCTCAAAGAGCATATTCGTGGCGAAGCAAACCGAAAACTCATCCATATTGCTCACGGGGTGCTGATTTGCGTCTGGCCGTTTTTTGTGTCTTATGAAATAGTCGCTTTGCTGGAAGTGTTCTTTATTCTTCTGGTGCTAGTTGATAAAAAGCTACACATTATTCATGGTGCCAGTGCCATTGCCAGAATAACTTGGGGCGAATTCCTCTACCCGATAGGTATCATTACGATTGCCTTGATGCAGCCAAACAAGTGGGTTTTTGTTGTCGCGGTGTTGCACTTGGCACTTGCTGACGCCGCCGCCGCACTTATTGGCACCCGATATGGCGGCAATAATACCTATCATATTTTTGGTCAGAAAAAATCTGTGGCAGGGAATTTCGCATTCTTCGCGGTATCGGTTTTGTTAGTATCGTTTGCTTTTTTGATGGTTCCTGACGAGTCAATCACCTCGAATTTATCAATACTCTTTTTGGTGCCGCTGGCAACAACATTCGTTGAAAATATCGGCACTTTTGGTCTGGATAACCTGTTGATACCCGTGACAGTGGTGTTACTTTTGGGTTAGGATTTTTTCTTCCAGGAGCCATGAGCGCGCAAGGCATTGATAATGACAGTGACGTCAACTAGTTCCTGGATGGCCGCACCATACACTGGTTTAAATTTGCCGGTTGAAAAGACGCCCATCAACCCCACACTAATAAAAATGCCTATCAGGATGCTTTGCTTGGCGATGAAAAAGGTTCGTTTGGCAACTTCTAAGCCGGTGCCAACTTTGCTAATGTCGTCGAGCATGATGACAACATCGGCTGATTCACTTGCTGCGGTTGAGCCACGGGCACCAAGGGCGATACCAACGTCAGAGGCCGTCAATACTGGCGCGTCATTGACCCCGTCACCAACGAATGCCACCGGTCTATCAGTCACCTTTTCTATGGCTAGAAGTTTGTCGGCAGGCAGGCAATTGGCTGATACGTCAGTAATGCCTAGTTTGGTCGCAACTAGGTCGGCGGTGGCTTGGTTGTCGCCCGTAACCATTAGTGTGTGGCGTATGCCGAGCTCGCGAAGCTTCTGAAGCATTGCCGCACTCTCTGGTCGCAGTTCATCATGAAATAGGATGATACCCGCTAGTTTGTGGTTAATAGCTACGAAAGTTGCTGTCTGTTTTGGAGCCAGCGAGGCGATATTTTTAGGTAGTTCTACATTTTCTTCTTCCAGCAGGCTAAGACGTCCAACCAGTATAGATTTGCCATCAAGTCGCCCGCTCAGACCACGTCCTGACATCTCTTTGACTTGTTTTGCTTTTTTGGACTTCGTACCCGCCGCTTCTACAATCGCCTTTGCCAAAATATGGGTTGAGCTTTGTTCTAGAGCCGCCGCTGCGCCAAGAACTTCTTGCCTATGGTAGTCGTTAAATAGTTTTACGTCTTTAACTACTGGCTGACCTTTTGTTAGCGTACCAGTTTTGTCAAAAGCGATGGTTTTTACTGCCGCGAGTTTCTCTAACGCCGACCCCGTTTTTATGATTATGCCGTGCTTGGCGGCTCGACTCATGCCTGAAATAAGAGCAATCGGCGCGCCAAGTAACAATGGGCACGGCGTAGCAACTACCAAAACTTCTAAAAAGCGAATAGATTCGCCAGATAGTGCCCAAGCCGCTCCGGCAATGGTAAAAGAAAGTAGCGTGAAGGGTATGCTATAGCGATCGGTAAGGCGCACAAAAGGGGACTGTGCCGAGGCCGCTGATTTGACTAGTTTAATGATTTGTTCGTACTGGCTGTCGGCGGCGGTGTGAAGTGCTTTGGCGGTAACGACTCCTTCAACATTGATTGACCCGCTGAGCAACTGCTCGCCTGTGTTTTTAATGATTGGTAGGCTCTCACCGGTCAGGCTGGACTCATCAAAACTGGAACTGCCCTCAGTCACTACGCAATCGACTGGCACTACCTCACCCGGGTAGATAACTATTTTGTCTGAAACGGCAATCTGCGACACCGCCACGTCTAGGATTTTATTGCCCTTTATCTTGTGAGCTTTTTTGGGCTTTCGTTTAAGTAGGGCGCTAAGTTCGGTTTTGGCACGCTCTTCGGCGTAGTCCTCCAAGGCCTCACCGCCAGTCAACATCAGGACAATAATCATCCCTGCCCAATATTCTCTCATAAGTACTGACACGACAATGGCGGTGATCGCCAAAACGTCCAGTCCGTATTTACCACTGCGTAAATCCTCTATCATTGCCCACGCGAGGGGTAGGACGCTAATAATCGCAGTAACGCCAAGTAGCCAATGGGCGAGGCTGGGTTGTTTTGATAACTCTAATGCCAGCGCGACAATTGCCGCCAGCAAAACTATACCAAGTTGTCTGTACCTCAGAAAAAAGCGCCAGGTTTTTTTAAACATGTGATTTTTGCAAAATTCCTTTCACCACTAAGTATAACAGAGATAATCTGATATAATATCACCGTTCTGGCAAGTTTTTTCGCGGGATTCGTATAACGGCTAATATATTAGTTTTCCAAACTAAGGACGGGGTTTCGACTACCCCATCCCGCACCAAAATTTAGTCTAAAGGGAAAAGAGCAGCGAGCTTGCCCTTTAGGGTCGGCTTAGCCGACGAGCGATGAGAAAAACCGTAGGTTTGTCTCATTACCGTGCCCCTGTAGCTCAGTGGATTAGAGCAAGACGGTTCTAACGTCAAGGTCGTAGGTTCGAGTCCTGCCAGGGGTACCAAGCATAAGCATAATGATATGAATGAAGATGAATTATTAGATCTGGTTGATAATAAAGATCACATTATTGGTCAAATATGGAGAAGCGCAACAGATAGACTGAGTCGTTCGGGTGAGGGCTATATTAGAGCAGCAACTTGCTTAATTCAAAACTCCAAAGGTGAACTGTGGATCCCGCGTCGAACCAAGGATAAAAGAATTGCTCCATTAGGTCTTGATTCGTCCATGCAAGAGCACATTGGTAAAGGCGAAACATACGAGCAAGCAACGGTACGCGGACTCAAAGAAGAATTAGCTTTAGAAATTAACGCTAAAGATCTTGAATTTATTGGCAAACTTTCACCAACGTCTGATCTATATTATTTTGTCGCTTTGTTTAGATACAAGACTGATTTAACTCCTAAATATAATCCAAAAGATTTCGTAAGTGCAGAATGGATTAGGCCAGAACAATTAATTAACAAGCTTGAAGCGGGTGAACCTGCTAAAAAGAGTCTTTTGCCCACGGTTAGGCTATTAATAAAGTTCTAATCTGGTAAACTGTGCTGTACCAAAGGAATAAATTATGGCAGAGACTGATCCATCGAATCCAAATAAAAAGAAGAGTAGTGTAAAGCACTGGCTGGCGATAGGCGCGGTCGCTCTGGTGGGCGCCGTCGTAATATTGGGTTAGTTTGTAGCTTTATAGAACTTTCGCACTTCTAGGCAAATTGTAGTTCTCAACTCCAATAAATTAGATTTGGCAAAACAGAGGTAATTTGCTACACTACCCCTGTTTTGTGGTGCCCGTAGCTTAGGGGTTAAAGCGCCGCCCTGTGGCGGCGGATACGAGGGTTCGATTCCCTTCGGGCACCCCAAATAAAAAGCTGAACATCTGTTCAGCTTTTTAAGTTTAAGTTTTTGTTTTATTCTTTGTCGGCTTTTTGCATGAACCACTGGTAGCCAGCGTACAACGCGGCTAGCGCGGCCAGAGTTATGGCGACGGTAGCCCAGCTAGTTTTATTCTTTTTGTCAGCAGACGCTACGCTATCAGCGGCGTCTTTTTTGTTAGCTTTGTTTTCTTGACTTGCCTCCACTAATCCGGCTGGTTGTGTACTAGATGAACCAACCGAAAGATTACTCTGTTGCGAGGTCGTGCTATTGCTATTCGCGTTAGAGCTACTGGTAGTACTAGCAGCCGAACCAGGTACTACAACCGAATCCCCCGACAGGGTTGATCCATTGCCATGAGCATCAAAAGCTTGTACGGCGAAGTACCGCGTTCCAGCATCTGGAGCATTGTAGGTAAAGCTGGTTGTTTGACCAGGTGCCACAGCCACGCTACCGACTTGATTTGAACTGTTTGCGGTGAATGAAGTAGTAGTGGCAGAAAATAGGCGTACTTCAACTACATCACCAGTCGTTGGGGCCGTGAAACGTACCTCGTAGTTATTGCCAGCGCGGGTTTTGCCCAAGTAGGTTGGAGCACTTGGTGACGATGTATCGACATTGACAGTTGTTTCTACTGTTTTTGTAGGGTCGCCGTTGTTGTTTGACGCCACAGCCGTAAATGTGTAGCTACCGTCTGCCGGTACACTGACAGCTTGACTCCATGAACCACCAAACGAACTGTCCGACTCACTGAACGTACCAAGCAGAGCAGTGTCCTGAAACACGCTGACAGAAATTACTTCCGAAGCATTAACAGATGATGTGCTAACACTCAAATTGAAGTTACGTGTGTTTGCTTTGCCGGCGGTGGCGGCAAATGGTGACGACAATTGCAGTGTCCAATTCGCGAGGTTAGCAAAAGCGGCACCGGGAACTGCCAATATTGCTATTGTAGCCAGTGTTGATAGTAAACGCTTCATTACTTTGCTCCTAACTTTGATGTTTTGCGGGTGGCGATAGTGAGGTAAGCAGTGCCAAGTAGCATTAGTATTGGCAGAATGAGTTGCATGGGTTGCAAGGTAGCACCGGTGTTTACAAGTGTGCTTGCTCCGAGGACTTGCCCAGGTGTGAAGGTGCTTTCACCCAGTACGGCGGCAACAGTTACGGCACTTGTGGCAAATGGGCTGGTCACATCACTACATGCTTTATCGCACTCGTCGTATTCATATCGAGCGTATTCTTGGTCAACTTCTTCAGATATGTCACCACAGCGCGGGTTATCGAAGCCTTTGGCAAAAACGGCGTTAGCGTAGGTGCCTGGCGTTACCGTGGTAGCTATCTTGACTTGGTAGGTGAGTGTAACAACCTCGCCGCTGACCATTGTTCCAAGAGTCCATACGCCCTCAGAACCAGTGCCATAAGGCGGTTCGGTGGTGGGTGCATCCTTGATGTCACCCCTTACGCTTGAGTTAGCTGTCCAGCTGTCACCAACGTAGGTGAAACCACTAGGCAGTAAGTCTACCGCTGTTGCATCGTAGACAGTGTCGCTGTCCTCGGGCACCGATACCTTTACCGTGTAGGTAACGGTATCGCCTGCAACTACGGCGTTTGGTTTGTCGTTACTCTTGGCTACGACAAGGCTGATATTGTGGTGGTTACCAAAGTCGGCCGTTTCAACTTGACCAGCTTCATTAATGGTGATTTCGTAACAGCCATCATATGAAGCAGGAAGTGTCTGAGTCCAATGGTCTTTTTGTTGTTCGCAGACTTTGTAGGTGCCTTTTTCAAGATTGTCAAACTTGTATTTTCCTGAATTATTTGTCCAGTCGTCAGCAACTTCTTCGTTGCAGTTCGTTAGGGTTTGCAGAGTGTTCTGCGGAACATAATCTAGGAAAGAAAGTCGATCGTCGTCCTGGTCAGACTTACAATCGTACAGTGTGATGTGCCAGTTTTTCAGACCCTGTTCGTCCTCATCCCGTACACCGTTGCTGTCTTTGTCATTGAATTTGTAACCCTTGATTGTGCCAAGTTTTTTGTTGGTGAAGGTACAGGTTACGTCATCACCCGCTACTAGGTCTACTTCGAGTTTTGAGCCATGATCGTCCCAATCTTCGGTGCCTTCGCAGTCAATGTCTTTTAGTTCCCAATTATCTGCCTCGAGCTCAGTGATCCAGTATTCACCAGCCGTAAGTCCGTAAAACGTCTTGCTGTTGGATTCGTCAGAGCCATCATCTACAAGAGTAAATTCGCCTAGCTCGTCGCTGGTGTAGTAGAACTCTTTGTCGCTGTCGGGACGGGCATCTTTAACAATTGTTAGTTTAGCCGTCTTGACGTTGGTAATTGTGCAATAGACGTTTAGGTTGTTCGCGGTTACGTAGAGGTCCTGGCAGTCGTTGCTCTTTTGGGTCCAACCGTCCGGAGTGTTTTCGGTTACATTGTATGTACCCTGGTCAACTTCCCAACTGATTGTTTGGCCACCAACTATGTCTTTGTTCAGCGAACCAGTTATATTGCCCTTTCCGTCGATGTTTAGCCCAAACTGAGTTGTCGTGTCGTTTGGCTCCGTGACTTTGGTAACGTAGACACGCCCTCGCTGTTGATTTATGAATGTACAAGTGACATTTTGACCAGCGGCAAGCTTAATTTTGACTTCTTGGTCGTCTTTTTCGATATTTGCGCCCTCTGAACAGACAATGTTCTGCAGTGCCCAGCCAGCAGTATTTAATTCGTTTATGGTGTAGTTACCGGCATCAAGATTACTAAAGACCTTGGTGTTTGAGTGTGAGTTATTACCGCCTGACACACTAGCGTCATCGTCTAGTATTAAGGTGCGTTGGTTCTCCGGTCCCCAGTCGCGGTAAAATCTGAAGTCCTGGAGGCTATTTGGCTGGGCATCTTTAATGATTGTGATACTACTGGTTAATTTTTGGTTACACAGCGTAATTTCGCTGGTTTTTTCTTTTTTGACGGTTAGCGAAATAGGCAGTGTCTTTCCCTCTGGATTACCGCAACTGCGGTCTTCGTCCTGGGTGAAATACCAACCAGTAAAGGTAAAACCAGCGACACTGTTTTCGTTGACGGTGTGGCTACCTGTCAGTATGTCTGACGCGGTAGTGCCCATATTACGACTGGGAGTATTGCTGTCGTGTCCCCATTTGAAGCCAAGTTGGTTAGCGGCGGTGTTGCCGCCCTCATAGACACCGTTGCCGTCGGCATCCACCTTCTTATTAACTTTGATGGAGCCCTTGCAATCACGTGGCCAATCTTCCGAGTCATATGTGTGGGTGTTTGCCCAATCTTCACATTCTTGTGATGACCACGCCGCAGCGCTAGTTGGTAAAGCCGTTTGCAGGCCAAGTAAAAGCAGTGCCATCAGCATGCTCGCGATTCGACTTGTCAGTTTTGTAATGGGTTTCCGGAACATAGAACCTCCTTCATTAATCTAAAGAGTTACTGCGTTCCCGGATTATTTTAGGCCTTTCGTCCAAGCGGCTTAACACCTGGAAGAACGCCTTTTAGCCCCCCCTGGCATCGCTTGATTTACTATTGCCTATTTGTTTCTATAGATAATATGGAATATGTTTGCATATATTGCAATGACTTTTTTTACAACTAGGTGCAGAACGAGTAGCATATACCAAGATATTATGAAGCACTACACTAGACTAACTCTGCGCCAAATAAATAACTTGCTGAGTTTAGTCGTAGCTGGATTGGCAATGTACATTCTGCTGTGGCCATTATTGCCAGCTATTACTTGGCGGCTAAGCCATCTAGCCAATCAGCCCTCATCTGCCCAGATCACAGCCAAAACATTTGGAGCTATCAAAAAGCAGGACATACCTAAAAGTAACACGCTTGTTGTGCCGCGCCTGGACATGAATTTGCCGATCAACGAAGGTTCGAATAACCTGACTTTGGAAAAAGGTACTTGGCGTCGACCCAAAACCAGTACGCCAGATAAAGGTGGCAACACAGTTATAGTTGGTCACAGGTTTACCTATAGCGCCGCTGGCATCTTCTATCACCTGGACAAAATACGAGTAGATGATCCCATTGTGATTTACTGGCAGGGAAAAGAGTATGACTACAAAGTAATATCATCGACTATAGTGCCAGCTACGCAGTTGAGCGTAGAAGACGACAGCAAAGACGCGCGGCTCACGCTATATACTTGCGCGCCACTCTGGTCTTTTAAAGATAGACTAGTAGTAGTCGCTAAACCTTGGCAGGAGAAGCTATGAAAGAATGGCAGCGTAGCGTGGCACTTGTTTGCCTCATAATTATCGCCATCGGATTTATTATCTGGATGAGACACGCCTACAGCACGAATTTTTTACAAAATCTTCGCTAGATCATGCTTTTTAGATATCGTGCGTAACGGTGATGTTGGCACCCAGCAAGTTAAGTCTAGCTGCCAAATCTTCGTAACCTCGGTTGATGGTGTAAACGTTTCTAAGCGTTGAAGTGCCTTCCGCCGCCAACATACCGATTAGTAACATGACAGCCGGACGAATACCACTTGGCGCGACAACGTCAGCAGACTTGAACCGCGTAGGACCAGTCACAAAAGCACGGTGTGGGTCAGCCAGCTCAATGTCGACGCCGATTTTTTTCATCTCGGTGTACATCAGCGCGCGGTCTTCATAAACCCAGTCATGGATAAGAGTGCGACCCTTAGCGATAGCCGCAATTGGTACAAAATACGGCAGATTGTCAATGTTTAGTCCCGGGAAAGGGCGTCCATACAGCTTCTCGACGGGGGCTATTAGTTTGCCATGGTGCTTATGAATTTTTAGATCAATTAGGTCTGTTTTGCCATTGTCCGCCTTGTAGGGCTCAGAGCTGTCGTAGCTTAGTCCCATTTTCTCTAGTTTTAATAGTTCAAGTTCGATGAAGTCACGCGGAACCCTTTTGATACTGATTGATGAGTCGGTAGTGACTGCCGCGGATATAAATGTCATTGCCTCAACCGGGTCTTCACTCGGGCTGTAGCTAACATTCTTTTTGATGTTTTTGACGCCACGCACCAGCAACGTTGTTGTACCAATGCCGTCAATTTTTACGCCCAGGCGTTGCAAAAAAAAGCACATATCTTGAACGGCGTAGTTAGCGCTGGCCATTTTTATCACGGTTTCTTCCTCTATGCGAGCCGCGGCCATAAGAGCATTCTCTGTTGTGGTGTCGCCTGATTCGTAGAGGACAATAGACCGCCTGGCAGGATGTCGGCTCACTTTTACTTCGTATTGACCACTCTTAGTTACCACGTTAACGCCAAGTTCCTCTAAGGCGTATAGGTGGGGGAGAACGGTTCGCCTACCAAGTTCACAACCACCAGCGTATGGGATTTTGAACTCCTTAAATTTATGCATAAGCGGTCCGATGAACATAATTACGCTACGAGTTTTGCGGGCGGCTTCCTTATGCATATTTTCGAGTCTGAGTTGAGCCGGCGGTCTTAGTTCCAAGTCATTACCAGCCAGCCAGCGTGCCTTGACGCCAATGCTCTCTAGGACTTCGACGATACGATTGACTTCCTCAATTCTGGCAACATTCTTAAGTCGCGTTGTGCCTTGGTTAAGCAGGGAGGCACAAAGCAGACCAACGGCAGCGTTCTTGCTGGTTTTTACAGTTACGCTACCTTTGAGTTCGTGGCCACCTTCAATCCTTAGGTTTATTCCACCTTCCCCAATGCTAATAATTCTTTTGTTGAGAACTTCGCTGATACGTCCCAGTGTCTCAAGACTTAGGTTCTGATGACCATGCTCAATGCGGTTAACAGCTGATTGACTGGTACCAAGGCGACGGGCAAACTCTGCTTGGGTTAATCCGCGTTCTTGCCGTATCTGATTAATTAAATGACCAATCTTTTGGTTTGTTGTTGACACAATGCCAGTTATTATATCACCTGCGATATAGTCTGCAAGAGTACTTTATTTGACTATCAGAACCCTTCTGATTTTAACGACCTAAAAAAGATACTACAAAACATTACAAGACATTACAAGGTTCAACCTTGTAATGTCTTGAGAGTCATGTCACTTTCTGTCGTGATAGAATACACAGTATGATCTAGCTACTCTTTTTCAATGACAACATTAACTAGAAGAGTAGGGGAGACGATTATGAAAGACAAAGCAATTGAAAAGCTAATAAAGGACGAAGCACAGCGCCAAATTGAGATGATTGGGTTAATACCCTCAGAAAATCATTGTTCCGATGATGTTCATGCTGCGTTGGGATCATCTTTGAACAGTAAATATTCTGAGGGTTATCCGGGACGACGCTATTATGAAGGCAATCAGAATATAGATAAGATTGAAAACCTAGCACGTGATAGAGTAAAAAAACTCTTTGGAGTACCCTATGTAAACGTTCAGCCTTACTCTGGTTCACCGGCTAATAGTGCCATATATTTTGCGCTCATGAATCAGAGCGACACACTCATGGGGCTCAAACTAGCCATGGGTGGGCACCTAACACACGGCCATCCAAAAGTTACCTTCTCTGGCAAGCATTTCAACTCTGTGCAATACGGCGTAGGGCATGATTTGCATATAGACTTTGATGCAATGAAAAAGTTAGCAAAAGAGCATAAACCAAAGGTGATTGTGGCTGGTATAACGGCCTATCCCTTTCAACTAGATTTTAAAAGATTTCGTGAAGTTGCCGACGAGGTTGGGGCTTGGCTTGTAGCAGACATATCACATATAACAGGTCTAATTTTGGGGGGTGAGCACGCCTCGCCGGTACCATATGCTGACGTGATTATGACAACAACCCATAAAACATTTCGCGGACC
>CAYIDS010000003.1:0-14772 GCA_964362185.1 uncultured Saccharimonas sp. (SeqCode) | reverse complement strand
AGAAGTGCCAGATTTACCGTTTTTAGCCAAGCAGAGAGATGTGGATTAGGTCTAAGAGATAAGCTATAAAAAGGCCGTAGAATGCGTGTTTGACTGCGGTCTTTTTGTTTGGGCTGGTTTTGTCATGCGATAAGGCCTGCCAAAACGCGAAGACGAGACATGCCAGTTCATATAACAATTATGGCATTGGTAGTTTCTATTTTTAAGCTGTAAACTTACCACTCCACAACGAGGGCAGGTACTACGCTGATGTAGCCAATCACGGTACGTGTCGAGGCAATTTTCTATATGATCTTCATCTATAATCAGGTTAACTTTTTTGGCAATTTTTCGCGCTTCTTGCCAGGCAGCCACTTCCATCAAGAGCAGTTCTACGTCACTTGTATAGTTGACGTGTTCCAGCACGGCATGTCCAGTTTCATGGATAAGTGACCAACTTCCCACAGTAACGTCCTCTACTTTAGATGGGTAGCCTATTGTTTTGGTAGCAGGTGACCAAGAGAACGACGAGGCAATAACAAAATTTATATCAGGTATGATATATTTTAATTTACTTACCAGTGCGTCCATATCGCTCCTTGGCAAGCGCATAACAGCCATAAATTACTGCCTCCTCGGGGTGTTTGGCTTGAATTATTGGGGGAATCGGTACTAAGGGCGTCTCAAATTTTTTTAGAACATCTTTAAGAGGCATGATATATTTTTTGAAATTTGTATTAACGCCACCCCCCATTATGATGAGGTCAGGCTGGATTACGGCTATCAGATCGATGAGACCAACTGCAATGTCTCGAGAGATAATCTTCCAGGTTCTTTCATCGTTGATATCTGTTGCTCGCTTGCCAAATCTTTCTACAATTGCTCTACCAGAGATTACATCCTCCCATTGAGTCATTTTGTCCCGGAATTCTACAAGTATCAGACCACCTTCGCTATCAGCCATGGCCGCGTTGATTTTGCCATCAGTAATTAGGGCACAACTAATGCCTGTGCCTATAGTCACGTATAAGACGTTCTCTGGTTTTGCATCGAGTGCGAGCGCCTCAGAAAGACCCGCAAGCTTGGCATCGTTTTCAATAACGACGGGGCAGTTTAAGATTTTCTCTATGTCTGCTTCCACCGATTCTGGTCCCCACTTCAGCGTGCCATAACCTAGAGCGCGTCCATTTTTTCTATCTAGCCTTCCGGGTACTGCAACTCCAGCATAGGAGAAGTCTTTTGTTGCTAATTTGCTACAACACTCTGTAGATTTTGCAGAAATTCGTTGTAATTTTGGGATGTTGAGAACTTCTCCTGCTCGATAATTTCCCCAGAATCATCAAAGACCGCAACAAGTGTCTTCGTACCCCCAATATCAACTGCCCCAATCATACGGATTAGTATATAGGAACTAGCAACTAGGAACTAGCACCGAAACACAAAAGGTCTTCTGCTATTTTCTAGTTCCTAATTACTAGTCACCACTCTTTACATGCAAAGCAATAACAGATATAATCTAGCTAACCATACAAGTTTGAATTTTCAGACTTGGAGGAAATACATTTTGAGGAGGCATGCGGAAACATGTCAGAAACTACTACTGTCACTATGGATGACTTATTAGCATCCAGTGACATTCAACAACTTAAACCAGGCGACGTCATTGAGGGCGTTGTGAACTCTGTTCACAAGCACGAGATCTGGATAGATCTAGGTGCCCGTGGCGTGGGTATTGTTATGCGTCGAGAGGTCGGTCAGGGTCAAAAGCTTGAAGTCGGTCAGACCATAGTCACCAGCGTTGTGGACCCTGAAATGGACGAGGGCTATGCCTTGCTCAGTATGCGCCGCGCCGCCAAAGATCGTGGCTGGGATGAATTGCAAAGAATATTTGACAAGCAAGAAATTATCGACATTTCACCATACGATGCTAACAGGGGCGGTTTATTGGTAGAACTGGAAGGAATCCGAGGTTTTTTACCAGTTTCACAGTTGGCCGCTGGGCACTATCCGAGCGTTTCTGGTGCCGACAAGGACGAGATCCTACAAAAGCTCAACCAGCTTATCAGTCAATCTTTGAGGGTTCGAATTTTGGATGTTAGCCGCAAAGAAAATAAGCTAATTTTTTCTGAAAAAGAAGCTGTTAAGGATGATATGCAAGCTCGTTTTTCAGAACTAAAAGTCGGTGATGAAATTGACGGTGTCGTGACCGGTGTTATAGATTTTGGCGCCTTCGTGAACGTTGACGGTATTGAAGGTTTGATTCACATTTCTGAAATATCTTGGGAGCGGGTCGAAGACCCACGTGATTACGTCAAGACAGGTCAGGCTGTAAATGCTCGTATTATTGCCATAGACAAGGATCGTCTGTCCTTGAGTTTGAAACAGATGAGCGAAGACCCTTGGTTGCATGAGGCCAAAGGGTTCAAAAAGGGCGATGTCGTAGAAGGTAAGGTGACACGTATCACGCCATTTGGTGCTTTCATACAGCTAAGTTCCGCTGTCGAGGCCTTAGTGCACGTATCTGAAATGAGCGATGAAGATTCAGTTGACCCTGAGAAGATTTTTCAACTCAACGAAAAGAAGAAATTCAAAGTACTCGACATAGACACCGAGGGTCGCAAAATTGCTTTAAGTCTCAAAGAAGCCAAGTAGTATTAAACCAAACGTAAGCACTATGCGCGTATAAGCCAGAAGGGAGTGATCAATATGGCGACAACCATCGAAATTGACGAAACGATCACTGTAGGAGATCTGGCTGAGCGTCTCATGACTCCAGTTACCAAGCTCATTAGTGAGTTGATGAAGAACGGTGTTATGGTGACTGTAAACGAAAGGATTGACTTCGATACGGCACAGATTATAGTAGGCGAGCTCGACATAGATACAATTCTCACTAGAAAAGAGATCAATCAGGTTGCGGTCAGGTCCAAGCACGTCGCAAGCAAAAAAGCGCAGTCCAGACCCCCCGTGGTTGCCGTTATGGGTCATGTTGATCATGGCAAGACAAGCTTGCTTGATTCTATAAGAGGTGCTTCGGTTGTTAAGCATGAGGCTGGTGGTATAACTCAGCACATTTCCGCGTATCAAGTAAGAAGTGGCGATCGTTTGATTACCTTTTTAGATACGCCAGGTCATGAAGCCTTTGCTGCTCTGCGTGAGCACGGTGCTCAGCTAACGGATGTCGTAATTATAGTTATCGCTGCCGATGATGGCATCAAGCCACAGACGTTAGAAGCCATCCGTTTTGCAAAAAAAGCTGGCGTTAAAATGATAGTTGCCGTAAATAAGGTCGACAAAGAAGGCGCTGACGTAAACCGGATTAAACAACAACTTTCCGAGCAAGATTTGTTGGTTGAAGAATGGGGTGGAGACATCGTTGTGGTGGAAGTTTCTGCCAAAACTGGTCAAGGGATGCCCGAATTACTAGAGATGATTCTGCTGGTGGCCGACGTTGAAGATTTACGTGCCGACATTGATATACCAGCCACAGGTCTAGTTATTGAAGCACACATGGAACAAGGACGTGGTCCAGTTGCTATAGCTCTTGTTGAAGCAGGCAAGCTTAAAGCAGGTGACTTCGTTGTAGCCGGTACTACGTATGCTCGAATCCGAAATCTTGAATCAACAGACGGACAGCCAATCAAAGAAGCTGGACCATCAACACCAGTTGTCTTAACCGGGTTTAAAGCGTTACCAGAGTTTGCCGACGAGTTTGTGGCGGTAAATGATGAGAAAACCGCTCGCCTCACAGCAAACTCAAACATCGAAAAAAGTAAAACAAGCGGTAAATTAAACATCAATAGCACTGAACTTATTCGCATGATCAATCGGACAAATGAATTGAGTGAGCTGAATGTTATTGTCAAAGCCGATGTACAAGGCTCGGTTACCTCAGTTATTGATAGCTTGAAATCAATTGATACCGATGAAGTTGCAGTGCGGGTTGTTGGCTCGGGAGTAGGGACGGTTACGGATAACGATATTCACTTGGCACATACTAGCGGCGCGATAATATATGGTTTTAATGTTTCTTTGCCTACGAATATCAGACAAGCAGCTACTAGAGACAAGGTAAGCGTTCGGCTTTTCAAGGTTATTTACGAACTTCTAGACGACGTCAAATCAGAAATGAGTAATCTTCTCGCTCCTGAAGTGATAGAAGCAGAGCTGGGCAGACTGATCGTAAAGGCTATTTTCAAAACCACTAAGACAGAAGTTATATGTGGTGGTGAAGTTACAAAAGGCAAGCTCAGCTTGCCAGCTATTGTTAAAGTGACGCGTGATGATAATTTAGTGGCACAGGCTGAGGTTACCAATCTAAAGCGTGGTCCCCACGATGCCAAAGAAGTCATTGAGGGTGAAATGTGTGGAGTATCGCTAAAATCTACCGACAAACTTGATGTTCAGGTGGGTGACAGATTGGAATTTGTGAAACGAGAGGTAGTCGAGCGTACGCTGTAGACTCGGCTAGCCCACAATGAGGGCGTCATGAAAGAAAATCTACCAGATACACCAAACCAAGATATTGATACCTCTCCTGACAAGATTCAGGAGAAAGTCCCAATTGCGCCATGGTATGGGAAACTCCAAGAACTTTTTGTAGACAGACATCGTGACGATGACGAAGACGATAGTGAGACCAAAACATCACCCACGTCCAAGAAAAGTCGCTTCGGTAAGCTGTTAGCCAGTATATTTGGCGGTATTGCCCGAAAAGATGAAGTGGGTGAGCCTATTGCAAAAACCAACCAGGTGTACACTGTTAACCAAAGCTTAGAGGCAGACTTTGTACCTTTTCCAACTACTGAGACACCACTGTCCACTGAGTCACCAGATCGCCCACAAAGTTATTGGAATGAAGATGAGCCAGGAATTATTGAACACCAGCCATCAACAATATCGGAGATTTCTGCCAACAATATCGATGATGAGGGAACACTCAGGTTAGTCCATGAAGATATCTTGCTCGACCCAGACGATACCATTGCAACCCAACCTAACTCCGCACCAACTGAGGCAGTTCGTTCGACAGAAAGCAGTGACCCGATTCGTTATTATGGTAGTGGCTATGAAAGTAGGGCATATTTGGATTATCGCGTGGCACAAGAAACGCGACGTTTACGTTGGGATGCTAAACATTTAAAACGGCAAATCACAGAGGAGGCCGCCAGGATAAATAAGCCACCGGAAAGAGCTCAAGAGCCAAACCTGGGCATTTTCCTAAAACAAACCATAGATAAGGTTCCTAATTTGCGAAATAGCCAAACAGAACCCAAAAAGCCTATCCTCAGACCTGAAATAGCAGAAATTCCTGTCCAATTTATCGAAACGGCTCCCAAGCGTTTGCTTGAGCGAGACAGATCACAGTTGGATATGAAAAATATGCCTGAACCAGTTGAAAGGGTGCTTGATAAAGTCAAATTAGCGGCTGAGCACGATGAACCAATCGAAAAGTTCTATGAGCTTAGGCACGAGATTAAAAATGAAGAGTTGCCGGGAAGGGCTGTCTCGGTAGGAGCGGTCGTGGCAGCAGCGATGAAACAGCATTATATTAATGACAGTGGAGTGATTCCCTTGGCTAGTATTGAAGGCTTGCGTAGAGTAGTCGAAAAAGATTCTAAACAACCAACAGACATGTACGTAAGTGCCGTAAAAAATGGACTTTATGCGGGATTGGCGCTGCTGGTGTTTGCGACTTTAGCCTACTTGGCAATAAGAGCTAATTAACATCTATCCGTCAAAAGCGAAACTCTAGCAGCTACTATGATTTTTAATCTGTTTTCTTGGTTTTTATGGTTGTACCCATAGGTACTAACCTGACATGCCTTTCCCACTTAGGCGTTGTTGCCAGGTTGCACCTAGGGCGAGGCGAAAGCTTTTAATCGGAACGAAGCATAACTATGGTTATGGTGAGTGAGGAATAGAAGCTTGTAGTCGTTCTGGTGTGACCTGGGACGATGGATGAGTGGGAAAGGGGTGTCTGAAACAAAAAACAGATTAAAAGTGGTAGACCTGGAGTTTTTAGCTGACAGATAGATATTAATTAGGTCTAAGATAAGATTTTCATAGGACACCTATAACTAGAATAGAAACAATAATTTGCTAGAATAGGAGTTAGAAGAAGGGAAACACGATGTTCAAACTAGACGACAACCTATTGCACGAACTTGGCCTTGGCAGTCTTTCGCCGACCGATAAAAATAAAATGCTGGGTCATATTTACGAAACGCTCGAGATGCGTGTTGGTATGAAATTGTCAGAGCAAATGACAAATGAGCAACTTGACGAATTCGAGAGTTATATTGATCGAAATGATGAAGCTGGCGCTCTGAAGTGGTTAGAAACCAATTTTCCTGACTACAAGCAAGTCGTTGCCCAACAATTAGAAGCATTAAAGCACGAAATAAAAGCTACCGCCCCCCAAATAATCGCCGCTAGCCAAAATCCTTCAGTCGCTAGCTAAGACCTAATCCACATCTCTCTGCTTGGCTAAAAACGGTAAATCTGGCACTTCTCATCTGTTTTCTTGTTTTTGGTCGTACCCGTAGGTACGAACCAAAAACAAGAAAACAGATGAGAAATCAAACCAGCTGCTACTGTTTCGCTTTTTATCTGGTAGTTATGGATTAGCTCTAAAGTTTTGCCCTGTAACCTCTTATAAAATCACTGCCCAATATTTCACTTTTTCCAATTGGTATAAGCTGATCAATTACCAAAGCATCCTTGCCAGTATAAATAGTTAACTGGGTATCGTTAACACTTAGCTTGCCAGCCTGTCCATTGCCCCTCGCAACGTGTGCTTTAGTAATAATTACCTCTGTATTGTTAATGAGTGCCTTGCTTTTGGGCCATTCCAAAAACGCCCTGATCTCTCTTTCTAGTCGTTGGGCTGGTTTTTCCCAGTTGATGATCCCGTCTTTTTTTGATATTAGCAAGTCATAGCTAGCCTTGGAGTCATCTTGAGTTATTGGCTTACAGGAACTGTCAATTATCATCGGTAAAGTCTTTATCAGCAGGTTACCACCAACTTCTAACAATCTGTCGGCCAGCTCCTGCTTGGACTCCTTACCAGTTAACCCGACAACTTCTTTGGCATAGATAGGTCCGGCATCCATTCCCCGAACCAGTTGCATCAGGCAGACCGCTGTTTCAGATGAACCGTCTAGCATAACGCTTTCGATTGGAGTTGGACCACGGTGTAGGGGTAGTGCCGAGGGGTGGATATTGACAATGCCTTTTGGGAAAATATCAATCATAGATTGCGGCACCATCTTGCCATAAGCAACCAGGACTCCTAAAGTTGCACCGTATGATGAAAGTTGACTGGTTACTTCTTTCGGGTTAGATGGCAATAAAAGTGGTATACCGGCGTCTTTGGCAATGTCGGCAATTTCTAGATTTCTACGATTGCGCGAAGTGCCAACCTCGTAATTACTGACCACGGCGGTCACATTATAGCCAGCTTCAATCAGTGCCTTTAATGTTGGCGCGGTAGTACTAACACCAGTCGCTAGGCGTTCATTACCAAAGAATACTAGCGATATCATGACCACAAGACCTTGTTGTTCGCAATATCCTTTGTATAGTCGAGTTTTGTGAGATTGCCATTGTCCTCTAGGTGGAAGAATGCATCGGAGGAATTTTTGATATGGTCTATGAATAAGATAGCATTGGTGTGATCTACCTCGTGTTGCAAGATGCGGGCAAGGTCGCCTTTTGCTTTCAGGTTAAATATTTTTCCGCTCAAGTTCATGGCCCGAATCCGAACTGTTTCATATCGTCCAACTAGACCGTAGATATTTTTTATACTCAAACAGCCTTCATAATCTTCCGTTATCTTGCCTTCGTACTTGGTTATCTCGGGGTTAATGAAACAGACGAACGAATCTTTGCTAGCTTGATCACGTATGATAAAAAGTCGCAGTAGCTTATTGACTTGCACCGCCGCTAACCCAACCGTGATCTCATGGTCACGCGATTCTTCCCAGTCTAGCGTAGCGGCCTTCATCCTCTCAACCAAGGAGTGGATTTCCTCAGTAATCACGCCAACTTTTTGTGATCTAGTTCGCAGACTAGGGTGAGGCAAGGTGATAATGTCTTCTTTTTTCATAATTACTACTACAGAAGTATACTCGAAGAGTCCATGTGGCAAAACCTATATAGGACCTACCGCACCTTGACACCAATTCCAGGGTAATAGATGTTTAGGAGCGAAAACTGTTTAGATTCTGGAGGGGTAGCCATAGCTACACCGATTAGAAGATAGACAGTTTGTAGCCCTACAGAATTAGTCTGGGATGGTGGGAAGGTGCGTAAGTCCTATCTACAACAGGTGAGTTGGGTCAATGTCGTATGTCCAGCCAGAAGGTAGGATGCCGATAATCTTTGTTAGGGTAGGGCGTTTTACCGATTTGACGATCAACTGCCAGCGATAGACATTGTTGATTTTGCCAATAAAAGATGGGCTGGGACCAATCACTTCAATTTCTTTTGTCAAGGACGCAATCTTTTTTCCCAGATCATTGGCGGCTGTTTCTGCTGAACTTTCGTTTTTTCGTTGACAGGTTAGTTTAAGAAGATAGCAGTAGGGGGGAAACTTAAACTCTTGGCGTTGGGCTATCTGTTGCGCGTAAAACGAAGCGTAGTCGCTCCTAACCGCTTGGCGAATTAGTTCTGACCCAGGATTGTGGGTTTGTAAAATGACACTACCTGCTACGTGACCTCGTCCAACTCGTCCAATCACCTGGTTTAACATCTGGTAGGTACGTTCCTCGGCCGTATAGTCAGGAAAATTTAGCGCGCTATCAGCTTGGACTACACCCACTACGGATAGTCGGGGTAAGTCCAATCCTTTACCTAGCATTTGGGTTCCGACCAAAATGTCTACCTTACCATCAACAATGTCAGAAAAGTTTGCCTTTAGATCGTTAGCTTTCTTTACATCGCTGTCAAATCTACGAACAATCGCCTTCGGAAATAGCCGCTCTAGCTCGTTTACGATACTCTTTGTACCGGCGGTTTTGAAAATAATCTCACTCGAGCCACAAGTCGGGCAGTTACTAGGCGCACCGTCCTTAAAGCCACAGGTGTGACATATCACATTGTGGCTGTCTCCGTGGTAGGTTAGTGGCAGGTCACAGCGTGGACAGGTGGCTTGCCAGCCGCAATTTTGGCATAGTATAACTCTTGCGGTTCCGCGGCGGTTGATAAATACCAAAGATTGTTCTCTTGACTTCAAGCTACGAGTTAAGTGATCGACCAGCGTATTACTTAACCATTTAGATCTTGTAAAGTCGGAGTGGTTTTTTAAGTCAACTATGTCAACTTTGATTGAAGCCGGTTCACCACTGGCGGTACCAGTCATCCGAAAAATAGGCAAATGATTTTTAAGGAAAATATAGTAGTCATGTACGGGTGGGGTGGCACTACCAAATATTGCTTTTGCTTGGTGGAGCTGGGCTAGTTTCGCGGCAACTCGGCTGGTCAGGAAGTAGGGGGCTTGCTCTTGCTTGTAGGCGCTGTCATGCATCTCGTCAACAACTATCAATCCAATCGATTTAATGGCGGCAAATAAACTCGAGCGTGGACCAATCACAATTATTGGCTCGTTGCTTTGAGCAGTCTGAAGCCAAGCCGTACGCCTCGATTTTGGGGTTAGCCCAGAGTGCATAACGATAACTCTGTTACCAAATACGGCTACGAAACTATTGACGAGTTGAGTAGTGAGACCGATTTCAGGTGTTAATATTATGGCTGACTTTCCTTTTAGTAAGCTTTGGCGGGCAAGCTCGATGTATACTCTAGTCTTGCCACTGGCGGTATCACCATGCAGTAATACGCTGTGGCCAGGTGTCCTGCCGATCGATTCAACTACTTTTTGTTGTTCTTTATTGAGACTAACCGGTTTGTTTTGCACCTTGTCCAGTTTCTGGGACGTTATGACTGGATCAATTTTTTGTAGATATGAAGGTGCCAAAAGACCATGTATCAAGCCAGAAGGCGAAGGATAGTACATGCCAAGCCATGTCATGAGTTTCATTGACTGAGGGCTAACAGCACTCTTAACAACAACATTCAGGATTTTTTTTGTTTTGAAGTTTGGCTTACTAGCGGTGCCAACAACTATTCCAATAGCGGTTTCTTTCTGTAGAGGAATTGTGACGACACTGCCGGTCGGAAGATCGACATCAGCTTCATACGTCAAGGGTAGATCCTTGTGATATTTTTGCGATGCTACCAAAACCGTGTAGTACATATTTGTATTTTATAGGACTTTCGTACTTTCGTGCAGATAAAGGGTTACAGCAAGCTATAGATGAAGTCTGTTGACGGGCGAAGGTGCGGAAGTCCTATTATAGGAGGTATGGCAAAAATGTATTGAAAACCCGCTCAGTCTACCGTATACTTTAACTTACGTTGTTCTAATAACAATGATAGGGCTTATGTTAGACGTATTCATCACATCCAGAGTTCGTAGAAAAATAATCGTTGTTTATGCGAAGTACCCAGATTTCAAAACTCATGTTCGGGGTCTGGCAAAGCTTATTAAAGAGGATGCTGGGAATATCCAGCGCGAACTCAAGCGACTAGAAAAGATAGGCTTTCTTATCTCTGAAAGACAGGGTAATACAAAGATCTATCATACCAACAAGCACTTCGCGATTTTCAAAGAATTACAGAGTATAGTGTTGAAGTCACAACGAGTTAACCCAAAAAAGCAACAAGTTACGTGAGCGTACTTGTATAATCCTCTCTGTTAGCGTACAATAATTGTTATGATACAAGTAACACGCAAAGATTCCAAAGAATCTCTTGAAAGTTTGCTTCGTCGTTTTGGTAGGAAAGTTCAACAGTCGGGTGTAATCGCAACCGCGAAGCAACTGCAATACTTCGAGAAACCCACCAGCAAACGTGATCGTCGCCTCAAAGCGATAGTTCGTCGCGAGCGAAAAAACATCAAACTCAAGAAGATAAAGCTCGGTCAGCAATAGTAATATGTCGACAAAACAACGTATCGATCAAGACTTGAAAAGCGCAATGCTTTCAGGCGATAAAGCGTTGGTTACACTACTTAGAGGATTGAAGAGTGCTATTTTATACGTTGAGGTTGCGCAGGGGAACAGAGAGCAAGGTTTACCTGAACCAATGGTCATGGAAGTCTTGGCAAAAGAAGCCAAAAAACGTCAAGAAAGTGCTGATATGTATCGCCAGGCTGGGGCTGGCGAACGCGAAAAAACCGAACTTGCCGAAAAAGTCGTGATAGAAAAGTATCTTCCTATCCAAATGGAGGATGAAAAATTGGCCGCTGTAATTGACGCCACCATAGCGGAATTGGGTTCTGTTACGGGGCAGACAATGGGGGTTATCATTGGTAAAGTAAAACAGCTTACAGCTGGCAAGGCAGACGGTGGTCGGATTGCCGCAGCAGTTAAAGAACGAATGGAGAAGTAGATTATATGATTATCTTTATGGGGGTTGCCGGGGCTGGAAAAAGTATGCAAGGAAGATTATTAGCTGACCAAGCAGCGTTACCCTGGGTATCTACGGGAGAATTTTTGCGCATGCTTGTTTCTGGTCAGCAACGGAAGGACATGCTTGCCGGTAAGCTGTTAGACGACAAGCAGATAATTTCGTTAGTCCAAAAAATCTTTAGCGTGGTAGATACAAAACACGAATTTATCCTCGATGGTTTTCCGCGTACTGTCGGCCAGGCCGACTGGTTAATAAATCAGTTCAAGCATGGTCAGTTAGCAATCAGTGCCGTGGTTAATTTAGTGGCCAGTAAAGATGTCGTACGCAAGCGGCTACTTGGCCGAGGGCGTCAGGATGATAATGAGCAGTCGATTGTTGAACGGTTTGGTGAATACCAGGGAACAATATTACCCGTACTAGAACAATTCAAATTAGCTGGAATCCCGATCCACAAAATTAACGGTGACCAAGACACCGATGTTGTTCATAAAGATATCATCAGTGCCTTAAAAGATGTAATCTAGACGTACAATATAATGTCGCTACGCGCAAAAACACCAACCCAAATTGACGCTATGCGTCAAGGTGGTGGCATGCTGGCAGTAGTCTTGGATACGTTGAGAAATGAAACTCGTGCTGGTCTGTCACCAAAGGATATGTCGGCTATTGCCTCACGTGAGTTAAAACGTTTGGGTGGTGAACCTGCATTTTTGGGTTTCCAAGGTTTTCCAGATGTCATTTGTATTTCAGTTAATGATCAAGTCCAGCACAGCATACCGACGCATAAAAAACTAAAAGATGGCGACATCGTTAATTATGACTTTGGAGTACGCTACAAAGGTATGGTAACTGACGGCGGTATCACTATTTGCGTTGGTGATAAGCCAACAGCTGACCAGCAACGTCTGTTGTCCGGAACCAAGCTTGCCTTAGCGAAAGGGATTAATGTCGTCCGTGACGGTTGTCATGTAGGAGACATATCGTCCGTGATTGAGGACGTCCTGCGTAAGCACAAGCTCGGCATAGTTAGAGAGCTTGTTGGACATGGCGTAGGCTATGATTTGCACGAAGAGCCAGAGATACCAAATTATGGTGCCAGAGGGACTGGTCCAGTTTTGCGTGTCGGTATGACCGTGGCCCTAGAACCGATTGCAAACCTCGGTAGGGAAGAAATAGTTGGCGATAAAGACGGCTGGACATTATGGACCAAGGACGGCAGTCTATCTGCTCAGTTTGAACACACAGTGGTCGTTACCAAGGAAGGCTGCGAGATACTAACAATGCTCTAAACTGGACTTACGCAAAGCTCCCCCATCCCAAAGCCAAATAATCTCGGCCAATAGCAGTTTGTCTTCTCTCTATGTAGCTAGGGCTACCTCTCCTTCAGATAAACCACTCTCTGCTCTAGTTTATTTACCCTTGGAACGAGGGATTTTGCGTAAGTCTAGTAATTTATATCTGCCACTTAAGCAGCCAAGCTTTATGACCTGCCGTGATCGTATTTAGGAATTTCTTCAAGAACGAGAGATTTCGGGTAAGTGCACTTAGCTTGCTACGTCTGTAGGATAAGCGTTATACTGCCTGCATGCGCGATCAATCGCAGACTCACTATTTTGGTCTTGATATTGGTACCTCAGTGGTACGTTGTGTAGTTGGGGTCCTAGAGGCTGGCGAAGAGGGAAAAATCAGTATCATTGGCCACGGCTCGTCCCCCAATATCGGTATGCGCAAAGGAGTCGTTGTCCACGTCGATGATGTGGCAGAGGCGGTACGTAGTGCCATAAATGAAGCCAAAAGAATTTCGGGAGTAGAAATTCATTCAGTTACCGTCAATATCAATGGCCCACACATCAGCGGCATAAACTCCAGGGGAGTCATTGCTATAAGTGCCGCAAACCGAGAAATATCGGATGATGATCGATTACGCGTTGAGGAAGCGGCAACGATAATTCAGTTGCCACCAAACCGAGAAATTATCCAAGTTTTTGCCAAAAACTATCGCTTGGATGGGCAGGACAATATAAAAGATCCGGTTGGTATGAACGGCGTGCGCCTTGAAGTTGATACCCATATTGTCACCGCGGCGACCCCTAGTTTGCGGGCTCTCGATATGGTATTGGAAAAGACGGGTGTGGTGGCTCGGAACCATGCCGTCGCAAGTCTTGCCGCCGCCGAGGCAGTTCTCAATCGCCAGCAAAAAGAATCGGGTACATTACTTTTGGATATCGGGGCTGGGACAACAAATTTGGTGGTTGTAGAGGACGGTGAAGTTCAGCATGTAGCAGTGTTGCCTATGGGTGGTATGCATATCACGAACGATTTGGCGATTGGTCTGAAGACTGACCTCGATATCGCCGAGATAGTAAAGACCGATCATGCGACCTTACTAAATGATTCACACAGAAGTCGCGTGGCAGTTCATCATGAGGGTAAGACGCATCAGTTTGACGCCGAAGAAGTTCGTATGATTGTTGAGGCCAGAGTAGATGAGCTTTTCGAGTTCGTCGACAAAGAGCTCAAAAAAATTCAGCGGTCGCGAAAATTGCCCGGGGGTATAGTTTTGGTTGGGGGCACTGCCAGCTTGCCAGGTCTGGCTGATTTTGCCAAAGAGAAATTGCAATTGGCGGCGCGAATTGGAAAGTTGCAACCACTAGGTGGTCTCATAGATACCGTCAGTGAACCAGGCTATACGTCAGCGGTTGGCTTAATGCTACTGGACATGCTGTTATTACCAATGAACGCTACTCATAATGCCGGTCAACCTAATTCTGGTGCTTTCAGATTGATCGAGGGTCTGTTTCGAAAAATTGGTAGCAAAAAGAGATAGAATCGCTACTGATTGAACCTACGAGCTAGATGGGGTATACTCCTGCTATGACATTTCGTAAGGAAGGGGTTGTATAGATGCCGCAAGTCGCGCTGGCTATAGAGACATTTGCCAGGATTAAAGTTATTGGTGTTGGCGGCGCTGGCGGCGCTGCTGTAAATCGTATGGTTGAAGCTGGCGTCGAAGGAGTTGAGTTTGTTGTGGTAAACACCGATGCCCAAGCCCTACATCACTCGAAAGCGCAAACAAAAATACATATCGGAAGTGACACTACTCGTGGACTAGGGGCAGGTGCGGAACCATCCGTTGGTCAAAAGGCAGCCGAAGAATCAATTGATGATATAAAAAAGGCCGTAGCAGGTGCCGATATGGTCTTTGTGACTATCGGGGCAGGTGGTGGTACGGGCAGTGGCGCCGGGCACATTGTCGCCAATACAGCCCGTGAATCCGGCGCACTTGTTGTGGGTTTCGCAACAAAACCATTTGCATTTGAA
>CAYIDS010000002.1:0-21958 GCA_964362185.1 uncultured Saccharimonas sp. (SeqCode) | reverse complement strand
CGCGAAGCTGTTATTCGCAAGTCTACTAAAGATCAGTCCATCAGGAAATTTGGTTGGCGATCTGGCGTACAAATGGAGCGTTGACGATAGGGGAGTTGTCTATACGTTATTTCTGCGTGATAAATTAACCTGGCACGATGGTCAGCCACTGACAGCCGATGATGTAGTGTTTACTTATCAAACCATCCAAAATGCTGACGCCAAGTCGCCGCTTTTCAACAGTTGGCAGGGTATAAAGGTGGCCGCGCTCAGTCCGAACCAGGTGGTTTTTACTCTTCCAAACTCGCTGAGCTCTTTCCCCTATTCGCTTACCAATGGCATAGTGCCCAAGCACTTGTTGAAAGACGTGTCAGCATCGCAGCTTCGTTCTATCCGATTTAATACGGCTAATCCGATTGGTTCAGGTCCATTTGTGTGGAATCGGGTTGAGGTGTCCGGCAATTCTCCGGAAACCAGGGAAGAGCGCGTTGGTCTTACTCCGTTCCAAGATTATCATAATGGCGCGCCCAAGTTGAAAGGTTTTGTCTTGCGATCATTCCACGACCAAGCGAACATGATCCGTAGCTTTGAGGCAGGTGAGCTAGATGGCATGGTAGGGCTGGATAGTACCCCAGATAATATTTATAAACAGTCGAGTACAAATGAATACAACGTGCCAATAGCTGGTGAAATAGCCGTGTTTCTTAAAACGACTAGTCCAGTTTTTCAGGACGTAAAAGTTCGTCAGGCCATTGTTCAGTCGGTAAATCGACCAGAGATAATCAAGAATCTTGGCTACCCGGTTGCCGTAGCCGACGCGCCTTTGTTGCGTGGTCAGCCAGGTTACGACAAAACTCTTTCGCAACTGCCTTTTGACGTAGCCGCCGCCAAAAATTTACTTGATCAGAGTGGCTGGGTTGCAACCGATAAAGAAGGTATTCGCGTCAAAGAAGGGAAGCAACTGAAGTTTGCTCTAACGGCTCAAAGTAGCGCGGAATATATCAAGGTGACAAAGCTGTTGCAACAACAGTGGCGGAGCGTTGGGGTTATCGCGGAAGTACAACTGCAGTCGGGAGTGGATTTGCAGGGTGTTGTATCTAGGCATGATTATGACGCGCTGTTGTACGGTGTTTCAATTGGACCAGATCCAGATGTTTTTGCATATTGGCATAGTTCGCTGGCTAGCCCAAGTGCCGCAACTCGGCTCAACTTTTCTGAATACAAATCAATCCAAGCCGACAAGGCTCTAGAGGCCGGTAGAAGCAGGAACGATAACGTACTGCGGGCTATCAAATATCGTCCGTTTTTAGAGGCATGGCGAACCGATGCGCCCGCAGTAGTGCTGTATCAACCCCGATTTTTGTACATAACCAAGGGTAAAGTTCATGGCTTTGACATTAGGACTATAAGCGAAGCGTCTGACAGGTTCTCTGACGTCAATAACTGGATGATCGTCCAGGGTCGCCTGCCCATGTAGTTGATATTGCGTGCTTAACTGGGGTACTATAATATGGCTCACAGGTATGCCGCAGTGGCGAAATTGGTAGACGCGCTAGCTTCAGGAGCTAGTGTTCGTAAGAACGTGGAGGTTCAAGTCCTCTTCGCGGCACCATGGTTCGGCAGGCTCACCATTTGGTGAAGCTGCCGAACCATTTTTGATTAAGGGCTTGAACCGACACAGCGTGGAGGTGAGAATTGCCTGTGGCAATTCGCAAGACCGGAAGCTTGGCTGGCGAATGCCACCATGCTGAGGTGGGGTCGAGGTCAGGGCTGCGAAGCACCCTGAACCGTGACCAAGTCCTTTCATCCCCACCATCCTCCGTCGCCCCGCTTTTCGTGGGGCCATGGAGGATTTTGTTGATAGGGGCTTGAACCGATAGGCGGGTCAAATGTGCTATTATTATCGATGTAACAGACGCTAACGCTTGGCTTGGGAGACAATAGTTATCTTATGAATAAAATCGCGCACTATTTACAAGAACATCTTGTTGGCGAGGTGATGACCAGTAGCGAAGCGCGTAAATATTTTTCTACTGATGCCAGCATACTCAGTGTGACCCCCTCTGTTATTGTATACCCACGAAATGAAAATGACGTTCGCAAAGCGACTCGCTTTACTTGGCAATTGGCCGAGAGAGGTCGGGTTATTCCCATTACGGCGCGTGGTTCTGGAACTGACCAAGCCGGTGCCGCCATAGGGTCAGGAATTATTATGGTTTTTCCGGCACACATGCGCCATTTACTGGATATTGATGGCAAAACGGGTGTTATAACAGTCGAGCCAGGTATAAACTATGGCAAATTACAGCAGGCACTACACACTCATCATCGTTTTTTGCCACCATATCCAGCCTCGCAAGAATACAGCACTATTGGGGGAGCCATCGGCAACAACGCGTCCGGTGAAAAGACCATAAAATACGGCTGCACCCGTGATTACGTAAAAAGTTTGCGAGTGGTTTTAGCAAACGGTGAGATGATTGAAACACGTCGCCTGTCCAAACGTGAACTAAACAAAAAGCTTGGTCTGGCGACTTTTGAAGGCGAGATATACCGAAACTTGGATACCTTGATCGAAGAAAATAAAGAAACCATCTTGACCATACCACGAGGAGTAACAAAGAACTCGTCCGGTTACGCGCTAGACCTTGTCAAGCGAAAAGATGGCAGTTTTGATCTGACGCCTATTATTGTTGGTTCGCAAGGTACGCTCGGTATCGTCAGCGAGGCGGTTCTAGAAACAGAACCTTTCACCGCGAATACTACTCTCATTGCTGGTTTTTTTGATGATTTGCAAGTGGCAGAAGAGGTTTTACTGGAAATCCAAAAAATGCCAGAATTGCCAAGTGCCGTTGAGGCGGTGGACAAAAATATGCTGGAGTTGGTCGCTCAGCACAATCCTAATCTTTTGAAAGGGATGTTTGACGGCTCAATCCCTAAACTAGTGGTGCTGATAGAATTCGATAACGCCAGTGAACGCACCCAGAAACGTATGGCCAAAAAGGTCGAAAAAATACTGGCGCACTACCAGGTGAATTATCAGACTGAAACGGATGCCGATAAACAAGAACAACTGTGGAAAATTCGCCAGCTAGCAGCGGTAGTGGCTGGACACAGTGAAAATGGAGCAAAAGCCATTCCAATGATTGAAGACGGCATCGTGCCCCTGGATAAATTCAAAGAGTATCTAGACAACATCTACTTGTTATTTGAGAGGAATGGTCTGAAAGCCACCATGTGGGGACACGCCGGCAATGCCAATTTGCACATTCATCCTTTTCTGAATTTGGCAGAGATTGGCGACCGCCAGAAGGTATTTAGACTGCTCGATGAATACTATGATCTAGTGCTGAAACTAGGTGGCAGTATCACTGGCGAGCATGGCGATGGTCGACTGCGGGCTCCGTATGTATCAAAAATGTATGGCGAAGATGTTTTTGTACTGTTTGCCAAAATAAAGCAGATGTTTGACCCTTACGGAACACTCAACCCTGGTGTAAAAATAGGCACTAGCATCGATGATATCAAACCACTACTGCGGCAAGAATATTCCATCCAGGAGTTACTGCAACATTTACCCGGGAATTAGCCCTGACCTCAAAAGGGTCTGCGACGGAGGATGGTGCGGATGAGAGGACTTGAACCTCCACGCCCTAGGGGCACTTGCCCCTCAGACAAGCGTGTCTACCATTCCACCACATCCGCATATCGAACCAAAGGTTCAAGTTATTGATTTTAAAGGACTTGGTCACGTTCCGCGACCCCGATACTTCATTACTTTGGTGGCTCCTCCCAGGCAGCGGACTTTGTCCTTTTCCATTTGCTTGAAATGAAAATACTAAAGTGCTTTCTTGGCTTCGCTGCACTGCGCCGAACTGACTGCTTCGCAGCTATCCAGTTCTCGTCTAAGGTGTGACCACGAAAAAACCTCACACATCGTGAAGTGGTTTCGTGGTGGCTCCTCCCAGACTCGAACTGGGGACACAAGGCTCTTCAAGCCTCTGCTCTACCAACTGAGCTAAAGAGCCACACTTGTTGAATTGTTTAAGGTACTAGGCTAATCGAATGGTGGGTGATGAGGGACTCGAACCCCCGACCCTCTCGGTGTAAACGAGATGCTCTAGCCAACTGAGCTAATCACCCCAAAGCGTTATACTCACGTAGTAACAGGGTAAATTCTACACTTTATCAGAGAAGAAATCAATCGTTGGTGACCAGAATCTAGGCTTTGGTAAACAGGGATGTATAAAATAAACACTTCAGCCGAGTGTTTGGGACTAAGCCGCTTTATGCTCGAGTGCCATTATGCGTTCTTCGTGGTCTTTTAGTTGAGTGTCGGTTACGTCATTCGTTGTGTCTAACGCTTCCGCAACAGATTTGGACAGCTCATCAATTTTACCTTCAACACTATCAAGCCGGACATCAATACCATCAAGTCGTCCGATAATATCTGATGTTTGCTGTGAAATCGTAACAGCAATGAATTGTTTGAGGTCTTGAATAGCATCATCGTTCATACAAACAGTGTATCACTGAATTTGAAAAATTAATTAGCACTAATTGCAATAGAACGGAGACGACGGAGGACACCCTAGTTATTTACATATTTACTGAAGTCGAGCTAGGAACAAATTTTGAACACTATTGACAATGCGCTCAACAAGCGTAGGCTAGTATTTATGGTTACTTATAACAAAGCTTTCATTGTGCTTGCGATTGTGATGCCCACTGGGGAGTATTTGTCGTAACCTAAAATTAATTAAAGACAAAAACACCTCCCCAGAAAAATAGGGAGGTTTTTTATTTGTCTGAAAGGAAAAAATATAGACATGACACCGTTAGAAACAAGGGGATTTCAACAAAATAGTGACTCGGATGACTTCCCGAAAGAGGAAGTGGATATAGGCTTTGCTTCTGAATTAGATAGCAATGGGAGCAGTAGGCTACAACGTGTTGCCCATACAATGTTGCACTTTTTCTCTCAACTTCAACACGAGGTACCGAGCGATCGTTTTAAGCCGACGCCAGCGGAATATCATGAAGCTGACCCTTATCCACGCTCGTGGCTTAGAATGCCTTAAAGTACTGTGTGAAAATCGTTTGGTTGGCCCTTCGACAAACTCAGGGTCATTTGACAATAAAAATGCCCATGGCCTACCATGAGCGAATGAAATGAGTCGAATGGTGCGGGTGACGAGACTCAAACTCGTGGCCTCTTCCTTGGCAAGGAAGCGCTCTATCAACTGAGCTACACCCGCATATATGGCATTACAATTTTGTAAGCTGTACCTAAATTTTAAAGTTCCATGCCACAGTTGCCAGAGCGCTTGCGCTCATAATCATTTTTGTCCGCCGTGGCGGACGCAACTGAGCTACACCCGCTTAACAGAGGGGAATTATATCTGTAAAATAGTTTTGACGCAAGCGTAGTGCAAGTCATTCCATCATTGACCAAAACGCAACGGAGTGTTACAATAATCTTCTCAAACGAGGACTTTCGTAAAAAGCCCTCTTTTTATTGTCATGAAGATACCATCACCAAAAACCTTATTATTGAATGTCTCGCAAACTGTTGTAGAGACAGTACGCCCGCGTGTTTACGTTGAACGCATAATTTGCGAAGACCGTGAGCGTAGTGCTGACATTGAGGCACAAATTGGCGGTGTCGTGCTTGCCCTAGAGGCAGATCGTTTTCTGCGTGATGTTGAAGCCGCTGGCTCAACCGCAACCGCTGCCGAAGTATGTATCGAACCCGTACCATCCGACGTGTAATAGTATGAAATTCAGTCAATACTAGGGTATAATTCCCCTGTTAGTCTGGTGCGTTGGCCGAGAAGTTAGGCACAGCTCTGCAAAAGCTGATAGACGGGGGCGGTACCCGTACGCACCTCCAGGGGCGAGTGGTGGAATTGGTATACATACTACTAGTGATATAATTTGTGTATGCCAAAACAAAGAACATGGACCGACAAAGATCTAGAGGCTGCTGTTAAGACATCTTTTAGTTACCGAATGGTTATCAAAGAACTCGGATTAATACCTGCTGGCGGCAATTATGCACACATAGTGAGGATAATTTCGGAACTAAAACTTAATACAAGCCACTTTACCGGGTCTAGGTGGAATGTAGGTATAAGACGAAAACAGACCCGCTACGGGAAGCCAATAGTGGAATTACTCGTCGAAGAGTCCGATTACCAGAGCTATAAATTAAAAAAAAGACTTTTTAGCGAGGAACTAAAAAAACCGAAGTGTGAACTTTGTGGCTGGGCAAAACAATCAGTCGATGGCAGGATCCCCGTTGAGCTAGATCATATAAATGGGAATCATAGAGATAATCGACTTGTAAATTTACGAATACTTTGCCCAAATTGCCATAGTTTACAGCCTACGCATCGCGGCAGGAATAAAGTAGGCTACAGGAGACTGTAACGCTATAATGTAGTTGATATGCGCGGGTGTTGGAATTGGTATACAAGAGACACTTAAAATGTCTTGCCCCTAGGGCGTGCGGGTTCAAGTCCCGCCCCGCGCACCATTCGACAAGCTCATGGTAAACCATTTGACTCATTACATTCGTTCATCTTTCGAGTGAGCTCAAGATTGTCGAATAGTGGTAAACCAAAATAAATCGGTACCGGAATTTTTGTGTAAAAAAGTGATATAATTAAAGGGTAATTAATGGGGAGAACAAGTAAATGACGATTGCTTTAATAATCTTAGCCGTAGTGGTTGTGCTGGGTGTGGTGATGTACAACAGCCTGGTTAGGCTGAATGTTCGTGTCGAAGAAGCCTGGAGTGACATCACCGTGCAACTCAAGCGCCGCGCTGACTTGATACCAAACTTGATCAATACCGTAAAAGGTTATGCCAAACACGAAAAAGAGGCCTTCGAAAATGTCACAAAAGCTCGCAGTGAGCTGATGTCGGCAAAAGGCCCAGCCGAGACCGCCAAAGCCGAAAACGGTTTCCAGACCGCCCTAAAAAGCATTTTCGCGATTGCCGAGGCGTACCCAGACCTAAAAGCAAGTGAAAACTTTAAGGCTTTGCAAGAAGAGCTGACCGACACCGAAGACAAGATTCAAGCCAGCCGCCGCTTTTACAACGGGTCGGCCAGAGATCTAAACACCAAGATCAAGACGTTCCCAACCAACTTGTTCGTGGGCATGTTCGGGTTCAAGGTTCGCGAATTCTTTGAAGTAGACGAAGCCGAAGCCGCCAAAATTGCCAACCCAACCGAAGTCAAGTTCTAAAATTCCGTAGTACGAAGTACGTATGACGTATAACGGTAGTTTTGCATAAAATGATTAACGGATTAATTAAAAGTGTAACAAGGAGAAGCCCGTAATACGTTATACGTACTACGAACCCCGTTATGTATTCTGAAATAGCTGCTAACAAGCGTAAAACAGTGATTATTATGGGCGTGTTTATAGCCTTCGTGTTGGCTATGGGGTGGTTATTTGGTCAGTATAGCGGGTCGCCGACTATTACGCCGTTCGTGCTAATCGGTTCATTGATTTATGTGCTGATAACTTATGCCGCCGGTTCGCGTCTGGCACTAGCTATAAATGGTGCCAAAGAGATTGCCAAAAAAGATATTCCAGTTTTGTGGCGCATCGTCGAGAATCTGTCCATTACCGAAGGTCTACCAATGCCAAGAGTGTTTGTCATTGACGACCCCGCACCGAACGCTTTTGCTACTGGTCGTGACCCAAAACACGCCGTAGTGTGCGTAACGACCGGACTGATGGACATTTTGGATAAGAAAGAACTGGAAGGTGTTTTGGCGCACGAGCTTGGGCATGTCAAAAACTATGACATTCGAGTCTCTATGGTAGCGTTCGGGCTGGTCGCGGTAATCAGTATTTTGGCAGATATTATGCTACGCATGACTTGGTTTCGTGATCGTGATGACAATAACAATAACAATCAAGTGTTCTTTATTTTGGGGATCGTGGCGGCGATTTTGGCTCCACTGATTGCCACGCTCATTCAACTGTCGATTTCGCGCAAGCGAGAATATCTGGCCGATGCCACCGGCGCGCTAACGACACGCTACCCAGAGGGGTTGGCCAGTGCCCTAGAAAAGATAACTAAACATGGCGGCGCGATGAAGCGGCAAAACGCTTCTACGGCGCACTTATTTTTTGTAAACCCACTCAGGGGTCGTAGCATAGCTAGCTTGTTTAGCACTCACCCGCCAACCGCAGAACGCGTAAACCGATTACGGCAAATGGGAACCCGCGCCTAGGTTTTTATATGGCAAAAAAATCGTCGTCGCCACTAAAAAAAACCCAAAAAGCTGGCAAAAAGACAGCCGCGGGGGTTCCCCAAAGCAAATTACGCCGACTAAAACGACCAGCCTACAAATCGTTTCGTCTGAGCAAACGAATTCGACTTGAGCGTCAAGTACTACCAAGCGCCTGGAAGTTATTTCGAGGCTGTATTCGTCATCTTTGGCAACACAAGAAGTTATTTTTGAGCTTGGTTCTGGTTCAGGCTATATTGACGCTAGTATTTGTGAAAAGTTTCAGCGTTTCGGCCTCTTTGGGCGATACCAAGGAGCTACTGGAGTCTGTGCTGTCTGGTACCGGTGGGCGTTTTGTCGCGGGCGTTACCTTATTTGGCACGTTGCTAGGGAGTAACAGCGTGAATAGCAATGTATCAGCCATTTACCAATCGGTTATATCGGTGGTGATGAGCCTAGGTCTCATTTGGGCACTGCGTCAGACGCACGTTGGTACAAAGCTAAAAACCAGAGACGTTTTTTATAAAGGCATGTTTCCGTTGGTGCCTTTCTTGCTAGTCCTGGTCGTCATTGCTCTGCAGATGTTGCCGCTGGTGCTGGCGAATACGTTGTATGGTTTTACATTTGGAAATGCGTTGGCGGTGAGCGTTTTGGAAAAAATATTGTGGGCTTTGTTGATATTTTTGCTCACGCTACTAACGATTTATATGATTTCTTCGTCGATATTTGCCCTGCTAATAGTGACTTTGCCGGATGTTGTGCCACTGCAAGCCCTGCGCTCAGCCCGCCAGTTAGTCTTGCATCGCCGCTGGACAGTTATGCGTAAGTTGCTCTTTCTACCGTTTGTGCTTCTTATCATTTCGGCGGGCGTGCTGATCCCGGTGATCATGTTTGTCACTCCACTTGCCGAGTGGTTGTATTTCTTTATGGCAATGGGGGGGTTTGTAGTTTCGCATAGCTATATATATTCGGTTTATCGGGAATTGTTGGTATGACTCAGCAGGAAGGTGCTCTTCGAGTTCAACAACTGCGCCAACAATTGCAACAATACGCCTACGAATACTATGTTCTGGACGACACGTCAGTAAGTGATGCGGTTTATGACGGATTGATGCGCGAGCTAAAGGATTTAGAAAAAAATCATCCCCAGCTTATAACTATGGATTCACCGACTCAACGGGTTGGCGGGCAACCGCTCGATAAGTTTCAAAAAGTGACTCACAGTAGCCGAATGCTGAGCCTTAATGATGTGTTTTCGCGCCAAGATGTCGAGGCGTGGGTAGGGCGGATGAACAAACTCCTGCCGGGCAAAAAACATGAATTTTTTTGTGATATCAAGATGGATGGTCTGGCCTGCGCACTGATATATGAAGATGGGGTTTTAGTTCGAGCTATTACTCGTGGTGACGGTACGATTGGGGAAGATGTCACGACTAACGTGCGAACAATCGCCAGTGTGCCGCTAAGGTTACGTGTTAGTAAAGACGCCCAGCCGTTTTTGAAAGGCAGGACTGAAGTTCGCGGCGAAATCATTATGTTAAAGAAAAGTTTTGAAGCCCTAAACCAGCGCCAAGCCGCCGCGGGCAAGCCGACTTTTGCTAACCCACGGAACCTGGCGGCTGGCACAATTCGCCAACTTGACCCACGGTTAGTGGCAGACCGACCCTTGAATTTCAGAGCTTATGATCTAATTCGTGAGACCCCAGCCGAGGTGCCAACTTATGAGTTTGCCTACAACGCTATACGTTCCATAGGTATAGCTTGCAACCTAGAATCGGTGGTCTTACGCTCAATTGATGATGTCATGAAATACATTAACATTTGGGAAGAAAAGCGCCTCGTCCTGCCTTTCAATAGCGATGGTTTGGTCATCAAGGTTAATGACCGCAAACAGTATCAAGACTTAGGGGTGGTTGGCAAAAACCCTCGCGCGGCGGTGGCTTACAAATACCCAGCAGAGCAGGCCACTACAATCGTCAAGGACATTGTGATTAGTATTGGTCGGACTGGTGCGGCCACGCCAGTCGCGGTGTTCGATCCTGTCGTGGTGGCAGGCAGTACGGTTCAGCATGCCAGTCTGCATAACTCGGACGAGATTGCCCGCAAAGACATAAGAGTCGGTGACACGGTGGTGATTTATAAAGCTGGCGACATTATTCCACAGGTACAAAGCGTGATTGAAAAACTTCGCCCTAAAACAGCCAGACAGTTCAGTATGGAAAAGGAATTGGCTAGGCAGTACCCAGAGCTGGAGTTTGAGCGTCCAACTGGTGAGGCTGTCTATCGTGTTAAGGGCGTAACAGGGCCATTGCTACTCAAGCGTGCGCTCGAGCACTTTGCCAGCAAGGGCGCACTAGATATTGATACTTTAGGTGAAAAGAATGTTGAGGCACTAGTAGACGCTGGTTTGGTAACGGATATCGCAGATATTTATGAGCTAAAAACCTGGCAAGTTATCGGACTGGATCGCTTCGCGGAGATATCTACTAATAATCTGGTGTCTGCTATTGCTAAAAAGAAGACCCCACCACTGGCTCGGTTTATTTACGCCCTAGGTATTCGACACGTTGGTGCCCAGACGGCTGTAGATTTGGCCAATACATTCAAAAGTCTAGACAGCCTGGGTACGGCAACCTATCAACGGTTAAAGGATGTCGATGGCGTGGGTGAAATTGTGGCCGAGTCTGTCTTGGCTTGGTTTGCGGATGACGACAATGAAAAGTTGCTAGCTAAGTTTCGAAAGCTTGGGGGGTGGCCAGATGAAGTCAACCGTAGTGGCGGAAAATTAAGTGGCAAGAAGTTTGCCGTGACCGGATCGTTAGAGTCAATGGGTCGTGATATGGCGGCTGAGCGGGTTAGAGCACATGGTGGCACCTTCCAGTCCAGTGTCGGCAATGACACCGATTATCTGGTGGTAGGGTCTAGCGTTGGAGCTAGTAAACTGTCCAAAGCTACCAAACTGGGCATTAAACAAATAACAGAGGTCGAGCTACTTCGTATGATTGACAAATAACAGCAAAGTATTATGCTTGTGGTAGATCGTGCGCAACGCGGCGCGTGACCCTTCACTTTTTCTTGAAGTTGCATAATCTGATTACAGACTACTACACTCAGGAAAAAGTGAAGGGCAAGAACAAAAAACCTCAAAAACAAAAAACCACCTGTCGCGGGTGGGCGCGCACGAAAACAGACCGACAAAAATCGGTCTGTTTAGCTTCGCTTTCTTGATTCTGAACAAGTTTCGTTTGGTGGAGCATAAGGGATTCGCCTTGCAACGAAAGAAATTTACTTTCGCTAATGCAACCCCAACTCCGTTGGGTCGTTCTGGGGCAAGGTTCGGGGTATGCCACAGGCATACCCGTTCTCATCCCTTCCTAAACCAAAAATCCTCCATAGCCCCATAAAAAATGGAGCGACGGAGGATGGTGGAGCATAAGGGATTCGAACCCTTGACCTCTTCCATGCCATGGAAGCGCGCTAGCCAACTGCGCCAATGCCCCGGGAACAGGCTGATTCTATCTTAAAACTAGCAGAAATACTAGGTTTTGTTGAGGCCCCGCGCTTTTAGTATTTGTTTGCGCCCTCGTTCTGACACGCCACCCCATACCCCATCTGCTAAGTTGTTTTCCAGGGCGTATTCCAGGCATTCTGGTTGTACTGGACAGTCCTCACAAACTTGTTGAGCTTTAATGGTACCCCCGTAATCAGACGGGTACATCAGACTTTTATCAACCTCAAGGCAGTTAGCCTTTTGACGCCATTGTTCGTCTTCACTTTCCAATTGTTCGGCCAGTCCAATCAGAAAACCTTCCATTGACCTACGCGTAGCAAAAGTAGCTTTGATTTGTTCAGTGGCATAGGCACTACCATCGGCATCGGGTATAACTATTCTATCTTTTTCCATATCAGTACAACAGACTACAGCGCTAGGGCACAAATTGCAAGCATTGGCACTACCACAGACGATATCTGATGATTGGCAAAATTATATGGCAACAAGGTTATTATTGTTACAATAGAGCAATGGCAGGAGTTTCACAACGGTTTAAACAAACCATTTTTAAACAGCAGCGTGTGCTCGCAAAGACGTTGATATTATTTGCTATTTTGCTATTTGCAGGGGGTACCTGGGGTTGGTGGCACTTTATCTACAGCCACCCAAAGCGAGTTTTTTGGGGTGCGATTGGTAACGCCCTGCAGACGCGCTCGTTTACAAGACAGTCGGTCTTAATTGATAACGACCAAAGCTATATCCAACGTGTTATTACAAAGTCTTCACCAAAGCAAGTCGTATCTGGTGTCAACGAAATAAAACAGGAAAATGCGGCTGGCTTTGACGTCTTCACTGAAGTTGTAGGTACTCCCACCATCGATTATGTACGCTATACCTCTATTAAAACTGATCAAAAAGATCAGGATGGTAAAAGCCTAGACTACAAGTCAGTTTTGGGCGTTTGGGGTAAGACCGAGCCAGCCGACAAGCAAACCAATGGTCAACTCTACAACCAGTCAGTTTTGGGCGTGATGCCTTTTGGTAATTTACCGCTGACTCAACGAAGGGAGCTGATTTCTTTGATGCAGTCAAAATCTACTTATAAGACCGATTATTCATCAGTAAAACGTACGCTTATCAAGAGTAGACCAGTCTATTCGTACGAAGTGGTAGTAAATGCCGAAGCTTACATAACGGTGCTAAAGAAGTACGCGTCGATGGTAGGACTGACCCATATGAGCCAAACTAGTCCTGAAGATTTTCGTACTACTGCCGCGCTACAATTTAGAGTATTCGTAGATGTTTGGACCAAGCAGGTCACCAAGATAGAGTATCCCGGAGGTCGAACCGAAACTTACGGTAGCTATGGCATCCAAAAGCAAGCGGCGGCGGTTCCCGCGGCTACCATTAATATTGACCAGTTGCAGCAGCGCGTCCAGGCAGTGCAGTAGGCAAACTTGCTTACGCTTGCGTATTTCCACGTGTTAGTAATAATAGATGGACATGACCGCAGACCAATTGATCCAATCAACTCAAAACGTGCTACCTTCCTCTGAGGAGCTGGAGAGCCAAGCGCGCGCGATGTTGTCAATAGCCGGTGACGTTATGAACGATCCAGCCATGAATGACCCAAGTCCAACTGTTTTGCTACGTCAGGTAAGGTTGTTGGCTCACTTTGTTCTGGCTGGGCGTGAACTGTTAGAGGTTCGTAGATTAAGCATCGGCGTGCAAAGTTATCAACAATCTACGGCGGATGCTACCCCAGAACTATCTGGTTCCATGTCGGATGCGCCAACTGCTGCCAGAGTTACGGCGGACGAAACCAGCCTACCTGACCCGACTAAGGTAGAAAAAAATAAACCTGATGAAGACGATGGGATTGATAGTGGGGCACCAACTATCTTTGAGCTACCAGGTGTTGGGGGTACTGAGCCCGCATTAACAATCAGTATTGATGCGGACGGACAGCACTTTACTGTTGGTGAACATAAGTTTGGGGCAAAAAGCAGTGATCGCAAGCAGGCGGTGCAACTTCTTAAAGTCCTAGCTGCCCATCCAGGTGAATGGCTTACTCGGCAAGATATATTAGACAGAGGTTTCTACGGTTATAAATCAATTGGGGTTGATTCAAAAAAGACGATCATAGGGATAGCCAGAACGCAACTTGTTGCCCTTTTTAGGGACGCCAAGGATCCTCAGTTGGCACAATTGCTTGAAGAAAGAGTTGTACCAAATTCAAAGTTGACGCAATATCGATTCGGGGGCAATTCAGACCAAGAAGGTGCGATGTTAAACGATGCGGAACAAACGCCGGGTGTGACAGAAGCCAACGTAGCCAAAACAAATCGAGGCGAGAGTAACAAACCAGCTGAGGTTGGATACGCTGGTGTGCTCCAGATGACGGGTAAGGACATTCATCTCAATGGGCAAACTGTAAGGCTCAAAAGTAACGAGCGTGAATTGCTTATTGCGTTACTCGAATTCAAAGCGGGAGCCAGCCGACATGATTTGAACGAGTGTGTTACTTTCCTAAATGGGCGTAGCCCGCACGCCCAAGATGTGCCGTTTAGCTCAGCTATGAGGGGTCTAAGGGCAGCATTGAATAGCGTTATACCTGAAATATTGACGCATACGGGTCCAACCCAGAGCAGGCTATACCTACTGAATGTAGGTGAAGTGAAACCATCACAAGATGCCACCACTGTCGGTGCACCCAATAGCCTAGAGGAACCTGTCAAAGCCGATTCTAGCCAGCCGGAGACAGTAGCAACAGCGTCTGATACAGCGGATACTGGGGCACTGGCAAAAGCTATTGTGCCAGAGCCGGCAGCGGCTAGCGTTGTGGGTAGTCGACCTAACCAAGGCGTGGATCAGGTCTCACTGCCTAGAGAAGCTCGGTTAGTAATGAGTCAGTTCACAACACGCAGCCGTGAAATGAAACTGACAGAAATAACCCAAGCGGTTCATAACCGCGAAGAGGTTTCGGCGGCACAATCAGTCGAAGTGCTCCATACTGTGGTTGGTCTAGTGGCGGGGGGTCATTTAAAAAAACGCCCCAACGGAAGTTATGTAGTGCCCAGCAGTCACGCCGCCGCGCCAACCACTTCCTTGCCAGAGCCACGACGTAACCAGCCAGCTGCCACTGCTCATGACAGATTTGTACCTCCACCTCCACCGGTATCGCGACCTGTTAAGGTGGAAGATGTTGCCAATAACGGGGGCTCTACACCACATCAGTCACCAGAGCATCAGGTGGATGAGGTACCTAAAATCAGTGAAGCGCTTACTGCTAGAGTGGTCGAGCCAGACCGCCCCAGAGCCACCCTGCATGTCAACGGGCTTGTGGTGAGGGAAGACATTGAGCCGTTTAACAGGGGTGAGATAAAGGTCATTAAGACCCTCAGAAATTTCCCTAGTGGTGAAGTAATACACGAAACTGATTTTGTTGATACGCTGTTTGATCAAGTGACTCGTGACTCTCGCAAGGCTTTTGCGCAAAATGTCATGCCCCTACTAGCACGACTCGAAGCAGCCGGGTTGGTTAAAATCCATCGTCGTAGTGGGGGAAAGACCTTTGAGTTATTAGCGGATATCCATGAAGAAATTTGATTCTTAAAGGTGAAAAGTAGCCAACACGCAACCTTTGGCGTATTCGGGTATACTGGACTTACGATAGAGCTCTCCCACCCCCAGGTCGAATAATCTCGGCTGGTAGTGATTTGTCTTCTCTCGACGACCGCTATGGCTACCTCTCCTTCAACCAAACCACTCCCAACTTGAGCTGATTCATCCAGGAAACGGGAGATTCTGCGTAAGTCCTATATACTGGGCAGTAAGTAATGATGAAGAAATTCGCTAAAGCAGTTGTTGCAAAGATCCTGGGTTGGCAAGTTCGTCGTCTCAGGGAAAAAAATACTTTTACGGTTGTGGCTATAGCCGGCAGTATTGGCAAGACAAGCACAAAGCTGGCAATCGCTCAATTATTAGGTTCATCGCAAAAAGTTCAGTATCAAGATGGTGACTACAACGACATTATTAGCGTACCACTTATCTTTTTTGGTATGCGCATGCCAAGCTTGTTGAACCCATTATCCTGGGTCAAACTAATCTTGCGCATAGAGAAGCAACTGAAGCGACCTTACCCGTACGATATTGTAGTAGTCGAGTTAGCTACCGACGGACCAGGTCAAATTGCTCAATTCCAACAATACTTGAAAGCAGATATTGGAGTATTAACAGCTATCACACCGGAACATATGGAGTATTTTGAGGATCTTGACGGAGTTGCCAAAGAAGAGCTTTCCATTTCATTAATTTCAAATAAAATATTGTATTCCAGCGACCTTATAGATCAAAAATACCAACAAGCGTTGCCAAGTTCCAGTATTAGTTACGCTCTTAAAGCTAAGGCTGTATACCAGCTGAGTGATGTACATCGAAGCAAACAAAAGTACAGTTTCAATATTTTGTATGACAGGGTTCCCATAATCAAAAGTGATTTTCCTGCTAGTTCTGAAATACAACTTTACGCTGTATGTGCCGCGGTTGCCGTTGCCCATCAGTTAGGTTTTGAGTTAGAAAAAATTTCCTCTGGCCTAAAGGCGATAATGCCAGTGCCCGGACGCATGAATCGTTTGGCAGGAATTCAGGGCTCGACCATTATTGATGATACTTATAACGCTAGTCCTGTTGCAGTCAGGGCGGCACTCGATGCCATATATAACATCACTGCTCCGCAAAAGATAGCGATACTTGGCAACATGAATGAACTTGGTAAATATTCTGCCGATGAACATCGCAAAATTGGCGCGTACTGCAACCCCAAAGAGCTCGCGTTGGTTGTGACTATTGGGGCAGACGCTAACAAACATTTGGCGCTTGCTGCTGAAGAACGAGGTTGTAGGGTGATGCGCTACAAAGATCCTTTTACCGCCGGTACCGAACTTCGTGAGATGATAAAACCAGGCGCGGTTATTTTGGCAAAAGGATCGCAAAATGGCGTCTTTGCCGAGGAAACAGTGAAATTACTGCTTGCCAATCCTAAAGATTCTACGAAGCTTGTTCGCCAGTCTGACTACTGGCTTCGTCTCAAGCACAAACAAATGGGACTATGAAAACTATGACCCTGCCAAAAGTCATTGTTCTTGGTGGCGGTAACTCACCCGAGCGTGAAATTTCACTACGATCATCCCAAGCGGTGGTGCGAGCCGCTAGTCGAGCCGGTTACGAAGTTGAGATTATTGATACGAAGCACGGTTTTGAGGTGCTGGACAGTATTGACGCCCAGTCGGTGGTATTGCCCATGTTGCACGGAATTGGGGGCGAAGACGGTGAAATACAAGCCGAACTAGAAAAACGACGATTGTTGTTTTTGGGAACGGGCAGTAAAGCCTCGGATCTGGCGTTTGATAAATGGCGCACAAAACAACTACTAAATAGTCATGCGCTAACAACGCCAAAAGGCGCGTTGGTAAGTCGCGCGGAATATGCTCATCATCCACTTTCCAGGGAACCCCACGTTTTAAAAGCCAACCGAAATGGTTCTAGCATCGGCATTTACATAGTCTACAATTCGTCAAAGATTGATAAACATAAAGTTGATAAAGTATTTGAATACGGGGAACAAGCGCTTCTTGAAGAATTGATTCAAGGAATAGAAATCACAGTGCCGATTTTAGGCAACCAAACACTGCCAGTTATAGAGATTATTCCGCCAAAAGGTGAAGAGTTTGACTACGAAAATAAATATAACGGCGAAACGCAGGAACTTTGTCCACCACGGCACGTTGACACGGCAGTCCAGAAACGTGCTCAAGAAGTCGCCTATTTGGCGCACCGTACGCTTGGCTGCCTACACTTGTCAAGGACGGACATTATGATAGATAAAGACAATCAGTTATTTGTTTTAGAAGTCAACACCACACCCGGTATGACCGATCAGAGTTTGTATCCAAAATCTGCTAAAGTCGCCGGCCTGGATTTTGCGACTGTCGTTAAAAAGTTTGTGGAACTAGCCCAAACAGAAAAGCGGTATATAGGACTTCCGTACTTTCGCGCAGATAACAGGGTATAGCTAGCTATAGCGAAAACTGTTTAGGTTCTTGAGGGGTACCCGTAGGTACACCGAAAGAAGATAGACTGTTTACAGCTAGATAGCTGAAGTCTGTTGCTGTGAGAAGGTGCGGAAGTCCTATATAATTAGGACTATGTCAAAATTCAATCTCAATTCTTCACAGGTTTATTTTCGGGACGGATTTACTAAATTTAACAACGCGAATCTTAGTATTGCTAGCTCGCCGGTGCTTTATGGGCTAAGCGTTTACACCGTTTTTGGAGCTAATTGGAACAAAAAAGAACGTGCCATGTATGTATTTCGATTAAAGGATCACTACAGCAGACTTGTCAATTCGGCCAAAATCATGGACTTTCATAGTTTTTCAGAAGATTGGACGTATGAAAAATTTGAAAAAGTTATGACGAGTTTACTTAAGCAAAATAACATTAATGAAGACGTGTTAGTTCGAGTGACGGTATTTATTGATGAACTCGTTGCTGGCACAAAGATTCATGATTTAAAAAATAGCCTGAGTGCCTATGTGTACCCGATGGGTGAGATTTTGCCTAGGAGTGGGGTCCATGCTTGTGTTTCTAGTTGGCGCAGGACGGCCGACAATGCTATTCCATCTCGTGCAAAAGTCAACGGAAGTTATGTAAATGCTAGTCTCATGAAAAACGAAGCTGTTTTGAATAATTACGATGAAGCCATTGCCATTGACGAACATGGTCATGTCAGCGAGGGTACGGTGGCTAATTTATTTATAGTTAGGGATGGACAACTCATCACGCCTGATGCCGCCACAGATATATTAGAAGGTATCACACGCGACACTATTTTGAAGCTAGCCGCGAACCTAAATATCCCATGCTATCAACGCAGTGTAGATAGGAGCGAGCTTTACATTGCTGACGAAATATTTTTATGTGGTTCAAGCGCGCGCATAACCCCAGTTTTGTCAGTAGACAGGAGAAAAGTCTTGAGCGGCACGGTTGGACCACTTACCAAGAAATTGATGGTGCATTTGCAGAGAATGCAGGATGGTGGTGAGCCAATGTTTCCTGACTGGCAGCTGAAAGTCGCATAGTGCAAGATGTAGGAGGTACTTGCAACAGATAGTACAATATGGGTTGATGAACATATTTTGGGAGTCTTCGCTCGGACGGTGGTCCATTACTTTGGCAATGCTAGTGATAGTATTGTGGCCAACTCGGTGTTTTGCAAGTAAGGCTACAACATTCCAACCAACTAATGCCCTAAGCAACTTTGACGGCTTGTTTATTAGCACGAGTGGGCTACGTAAATCTAACTTAATGAGCTTGGAAATTTTGCCCTACGCTGAGTTTATCGGTAGGCCGCTAGATTGCTCTATAGACGCATGTGTTGCCCTGACTTTTGATGACGGCCCAGACCCGATTATCACGCCGCAGATTGTGGACACTCTAAACCGCTATGGTGCGCGTGCGACTTTTTTTGTGGTGGGTGTCAGAGTGCAACCGTCGGCAAGCCTGTTGCTCCAGATGCATGTTGGTGGACATGAAATTGAAAACCACAGCTGGGCGCATCCAGATTTTAGACGTCTAAGACCAGTCCAGGTTCGTGAACAGATTGATCTAACTCAACAAGCAGTTGGCAATGCCGGCGTGCCAAAGCCACGATTCTTTCGACCACCATATGAATTTCGGAGTGATTCAATGAGACACACGGTGGCTATGCCGTTTATTTTGTGGAATGTTGATGTTAAAGATTGGGCTCAAAAAAACTCAGATAAACTTGCCGGCGATATTATTGAGTCCGTAAAACCTGGTAGCATAGTGGTACTTCATGATACGAAGGAAATAACGCTAAAGGCTTTGCCAAAAGTATTAGACTCACTCCATGGGCAATATAGGTTTGTGACGGTTAGGCAGCTACTGCAATTACCTGATGATGCACGCGGCGAATTTTATGGTCGTTAGACAGGCACCAACCCTTGTGATAAGGTGTTAGATAATGAGTTCAGTGAAAAGATATAATCCAAAAGAGATCGAACCCAAGTGGCAGAAGAAGTGGGAAGCAGATGGTATTTACAAAGCTACCGAAGACACCACAAAGCCCAAAAAGTACGTTCTAGAATATTTCCCGTACCCCAGCGGTGCGGCAATGCACGTTGGGCACGTGCGCAACTACACCATTGGTGACGCCGTAAGTCGCTTTGCCCGTATGCGCGGCTACAATGTCTTGCACCCTATGGGGTGGGACGCTTTTGGTTTGCCAGCCGAAAATTACGCCATCAAAAATCACATTAGTCCGCAGGAAGCCATCAAGCAAAACACTACCAAGTTCAAAAAACAGCTCATCCAAATGGGTTTTGGCTATGACTGGTCAAGAGAGATTGATAGCACCGACCCAAATTATTATAAATGGACACAATGGTTCTTTTTATTGCTTCACAAACGAGGTCTGGCTTACCAGCAAGAGAGTTTACAATGGTGGTGCCCAGTTGATAAAACAGTTTTGGCCAACGAGCAAGTTGAAGCTGGCAAATGTTGGCGCTGTGGTAACGATGTCGAGAAAAAAGCCCTAAAACAATGGTTTTTCAAAATCACAGATTATGCCGATAGATTATTGAGCGATCTTGACGATCTAAACTGGTCCAATGCCATCAAAACTATGCAGAGAAACTGGATCGGTAAGTCCAAGGGGGCCGAAGTTGATTTTAAAGTTGAAGGCTACAACGAAGTTATCAAAGTTTATACAACTCGCGCAGATACATTGTTTGGGGCGACATTTATGGTTTTGGCTCCCGAGCATCCGTTAGTTAACAAGTTAACCATTGAAAAAGAAAAGTCAAATGTTGAAAATTATGTAAGAAAAGCCGAGCAAAAATCTGATGTTGAGCGACAAGAGACTGAAAGGGAAAAAACTGGTGTCTTTACCGGCACCTATGCTATTAATCCTGTTAACAACCAGAAAATTCCTATTTGGGTGGCTGACTACGTTTTAATGGGTTATGGCACTGGTGCTATTATGGCGGTACCTGCTCATGATGAGCGTGACCATGAATTTGCCCAGAAGTTTAACCTGCCAGTGACAGAGGTTATTGAAAGACCCAAAAACTTCAAAGGCTGTTACACGGGCGAAGGGGCTATGCTCAATTCTGATACCTACAATGGCCAGCAATCTCAAGAAGCCCGTGAAAAGATTACCGTTGACCTACAAAAGTCCAAACATGGGCAAGAAAAAGTAAATTACAAGTTACGGGACTGGTTGATCAGCCGTCAACGCTACTGGGGTGCCCCGATCCCGATTATCCATTGTCCTAAAGATGGTGCGGTTCCTGTGCCAGAAAAAGACTTGCCTGTAGTTTTGCCAGAGGTAAAAAGTTACGAGCCCAGCGGTGATGGCCGCTCACCGCTTGCCAATGTGCCAGAATTTGTAAACACGACTTGCCCAAATTGTGGTGGCAAAGCCGAGCGCGAAACTGACACCATGGACGGGTTTGCCTGTAGTAGCTGGTATTTTCTCCGTTTTGCCGATCCGAACAACAACCAATCTGCTTTTGACAAAGAAAAAGCCGAACGGTGGCTGCCAGTAGATGACTACATAGGTGGTGCGGAACACGCTGTTATGCATTTACTTTACGCCCGTTTTTGGACAAAAGTTATGTACGACGAAGATTTGATTAGCTTCCAAGAACCGTTCAAAACTTTGCGCAACCAAGGCATGATCTTGGCGCCAGATGGTCAAAAAATGAGCAAAAGCAAAAATAATACAATAGAACCAGACGGCTTAATTGAGCAAGGCTATGGTGCTGATGCGACGCGCATCATGGAGCTGTTCATTGGTCCTTGGAATCAGTCGGTGGCATGGAGCGTAGAGGGGATGGGCGGGTCTTTCCGCTTTTTGCAACGCGTCTGGACAATCACCCAGGAGTATATAGAGGCCAAAGATGCCAAAGGTAAACAACCAGAGGTTTTGGAAACAATACACCGGACGATCGAGAAAGTTTCAAAAGATCTTGACGTGATGGGCTTTAATACCGCAATTGCAGCACTAATGGAATGTGTAAACAAGCTTTATATAGCAAAGGCTGAAACTGGTTTTGTAGATAAAGAGTCGTGGCAGTTTGCCATCGAGGATCTGCTAAAAATGCTGGCTCCGTTAGCCCCTCACCTCAGTGAGGGTTTATGGAGTCCAC
>CAYIDS010000001.1:0-25897 GCA_964362185.1 uncultured Saccharimonas sp. (SeqCode) | reverse complement strand
CTAATTTATGATCACTGGACCCCAGTAGTTCATAGGTACTGACGCCTGCTTGCCCCAGAATCGGCAATACAACTTGGGCCTCTGGGTCACCGAATCGGACATTATACTCAATAACTGTCGGTGCACCGTCGTACTGGTCTGCCAGCATCAACCCCATGTACAGAACACCCTTGTATGGTATGCCGTCAGCTTTCATACCAGCGATGCTCTTCTCGGCTATTTCGTAAATTTGTGCACATTGTTGCTCGCTAATCATATAGTCTGGAACTGGTGCATATGCTCCCATGCCACCTGTATTTGGTCCTATATCGCCGTCTTTTAGTCTCTTGTGGTCTTGGCAATACGGCAAGATGGTAAAGTTTTCCCCGTCGCTTATCACAAACACTGATACTTCAGGACCAGACAAACGTTCTTGCATGAGCACAGCATTTTTACCAGCACCATCAAACAGCTCTCCCGTCAACATGCCATATAGAACTTGTTGCATTTCTTCAAACGTGTCGGGCAAAACTACGCCTTTACCACCTGCCAACCCGTCGGCCTTCAGCACAACATCTAGCGTATTTATACAATCCGTGGCAGCGACAATTTTTGTTGGGTCTCTCAGCAAACTGGTGGCTGGGTATCGTATTCCATGCCTGCCCATAAAGCCGCAGGCGAATATTTTGCTTGATTCCAATCGGGCTGCACCTGCATCAGGTCCAAACACAGTCAAACCTTCAGCTCGCAAACGATCAGCTACACCAGCTACCAGCGGGGCTTCAGGACCAATGATAGTCAAGTCTACCTGGTTTGCTTTGGCAAATTCGACAGGGTCGCCCGGTGGCAAGTTGGTACCATTTTCTACCTGTTCAGTACCAGCATTTCCTGGAGTAAAGTAGACTCTGTCTACATCTGGCGAAACTGCCAGTCCTAGAGCGTGCTCCCTGCCACCATCGCCGATAATAAGTGCTGTTGTTTCTGACATTACCTCTCCGTTCAGTCATGCTCATTTTGGAATAACCATCCGCTAATAGCAAGCATAGGCGTTAATTATATATCTGCATAAGGCAGGAAAATCCGCTTGATCGCTCTTTAATGCTAAAATACCAGCAGTAAAGAAAGATTTATGGATATATTGGCACGCCACACTGTGCTTCATAGCACCGAAATGAACATCAACAGCCTGGTTGTCGGGGCGGCGTTATTGACGATGATACTTTTTGTGGTCTGGAGACATAAAAATGAAAGTTGATTTATTAGCCGATAATAAACAAGTTACTGGACACGCCAAGGCAGATGTAGCTGGACCGAACGTAGCTGGCACAGCCACTTTTACAGAATACGACGTTGACGGCTGGAAGTACGTTCATTTGCGTCTTTCTCTCAAGGGAGACCCTTCCGTGCTAAAACCCGGAAAACGCGCCGTGCACATTCACGAAAAGGGCGACTGCCAGTGCGAAGGCTTCAAGTGCGCCGGTGGGCACTTTGACCCGGGTCCCAACGGCAACAGCGACCCTGATGCCAATCACGGTTATCATGCTGGTGACCTGCCCAACATCGTAATCGATGAGAATGGCGAGGGCGAACTAGAAACCATTACCACTCGTGTAACCCTCTCCGCCGGACCGGTTTCTATTCTGCAGCCAGAAGAAGGCACATCAATTATGGTACACGGCAACGAAGACCCTCACACCCCTGGCGAATCTGGCTCTGGCCACAGTGGTGGCCCTCGCCTAGCCTGCGGCAAAATCGAACCGATCTAGCTTTTTATTTGTTCCCAAGGCAAATCGGGTTTGCCAAAGTGACCGTAGGCACTAGTTTGGCTGTAGATTGGTCGGCGCAAATTGAGAGTTTTTATGATGCCTTTAACAGAGATGTCAATTAGTTTGTCTTTGAAAGCATGGAGTTTTTGATCGCTAACCGTGCCTGTACCAAAAGTATCTATTGTCTGCATCAGCGGCTTTGGCTGCCCGATGACATACGCCAAACCTACTTCACAGCGCTCAGCCAAACCTGCCGCCACAATATTCTTGGCAATGTAGCGCGCCGCGTAGGCACCAGAACGGTCTACTTTACTTGGGTCTTTGCCGCTGAAGGCCCCACCACCCACGCGGGCATAGCCGCCGTAGCCATCAACGACAATTTTGCGTCCAGTCAAACCAGCATCACTTTCTGGACCAGGAATGTACCATGCGCCAGTGCCGTTTATGATAATGTCTGTATCTTTTGGAAGTTCAAAGCCATAACTTTTCAAAACAGGCTCAATGACAGTTTTTATCACGCCTGCCCGAACGTCCCTCGGGCTGACATCCTCACTATGTGCCACAGCCGCCACTACTTTTACAACCCGCACGGGTTTGCCGTTTTCATATTCAACCGTAACCTGAGATTTTCCGTCAGGTCGCAGCCACTTTAGCTCGCCTCTTTCCCTGGCCTCATCAATACGCCTAGTCAACGAGTGTGCCAAAGTTATTGGCATGGGCATCAGCTCTGGGGTTTCCTTGCAAGCGTAGCCAAACATCATGCCTTGGTCACCGGCTCCGTCTACATCTACGCCTTGGGCAATTTCTGGCGATTGTTCATGAATAAAATTGCTAAATGGCGACTCCGCCGAAAAGCCCCAGGCAGGGTTGGTATAGCCAAATTTTTTTATCAGATCAAAGACGACTTTTTTGTAGTCCAACTTGGCGGTTGTTTTGACCTCGCCAAACAAACTAACCTGGTTGGCACCAGCCACGGCTTCTATGGCACCTCGACTGAGCGGGTCTTGGCGTAATATTTCATCTAGCAAAGCGTCACTGATGGCATCGCAGATTTTATCTGGGTGTCCAGCGCACACGCTTTCTGAAGTGAATAATGTTTTTGACATAAAAAAACCTTTCTGTGCCGTTATAGGCAGAAAGGATATGCATAAGTTTGCAAAACATCTTTCCGCCAACGGCGGTCTAGATGGAGCACCGTAAAGTCTGAAGTTTGAAATCAGAATTCTGAATTCTGAAGTTTTAATTCAGTCATCGGGCTTCCATATTCAGGATTCAGAACAATGGGTTGCCGGCATAGAGCTAGTTCTTGCTCTCCTTCCGTAGTTATAAACGAAGAAGGATCACTGCACTCTTTATATTTTTTAAATTGTTAACCTGAGAGCATTGTATCACACTAGCGTTTTTACCCAATGTTTGCTACAATCTCCCCTGTTAGATACGCATTATTGGGAGTTGGCCAAGTGGTAAGGCACCAGGTTCTGGTCCTGGCATTCGGGGGTTCGAATCCCTCACTCCCAGCCAATTTGAAACTTTTTGGGTTTTCAGAAGAATTTTGAAGGGCGGCACGGAGTGCCGTCCAATGTTTTTCAAGGGGGGATTTCTGAGCTTCAGGGTAGCGAAGCTGTGCTTTTTTGTTGGATAAAATGAGGTTCGAGCCAAAGATTTTACGAAGTTTGGCTTTCTTTTCGGTTAAGTCATCAGACTTGGCGACATTACGAAGGCTAGAAGCCTCTGTAATCCATTCTTTGAATGGTTCGAGCCAACTTGTATTGGCAAGCGTTAGCTTGGAAGATTGTTCCTCCAATGACTTCTTTTCACTCATCAGCTCAGCTTTCTTTTCTACATAGGTATCTCGGTCAATATCTTGGTCTAAATAGCCGTCAAGAAGTCGTTGGAGTTTGCTTTGCAAACTCTGAATCTTTGTTTGGGCATTAGCCACAAACACACCAGAGGCAGTTTGATTCTTTTGCTCGTCTTTGGCTAATCTGGCTTGCAAGTCCTGCGCCCAATCATTAGGCATTGAATAGCTTATAAGCAAGTCAGACAGTTGGTTGTCTAATTCTTCCTCACGAACATAAGGCTCAATACATTTCATGGCTTTGCTTTTCCTCGTACAGCGATAATACACATGGCCTTTCTGTTTTTCAGCAGTTACACCCATTTCACAGCTACCACAGGCTAATAAACCACAAAAAGCCTTTGGCTGGTTGCACGGGTGCTTGCGTGGCTTGCCACGCTGCGTTAGCACTGCCTGTACTTGGTCAAATAGTTTCTTCGTGATGATTGGTGTGTGTTTACCCTCATACTGTTCGCCAACGTAGCGGAAATGGCCGTAATAAAAGGGGTTAGCAAGCATGAAAGATATGCGGTCTTTCTTGTATGTTTTACCACTAGATGTCTTTATGCCGTTCTTAGCTAAAAAGTTGGCTATGTCTTCTAATCGGCTATTGTTTTTGGCGTACAGCTCAAATGCCTGTCGGACAATCAGTGAACGCCGTTTGTCCACGACAATTGTTTTGTTTCTAGTATCGTTTATGTAGCCAATAGGTGCATGGCTAGGGTATTCGCCTCGTCTTACTTTTTGGCGTAAACCTCGTTTAGTGTTTTCAGCTAAGTTGTCTACATAATACTTGGATTGTCCAAAAGCAATACTAAGCATAAATTTGCCCTGTGATGTACTTTCAAACCAAAAACTAGGGAACTTTAGGGCTTGTATTTTGTCCATATCAAGTAAGTAGATTATCTGTCCACCGTCAATGGAGTTTCTGGCAAGTCTATCGGGGTGCCACGCCAAAATACCACTGGCTTCGCCAGCTTCAATGCGTTTAAGCATTTCGCCGAAAATTCGGCGACCTGGTATTTTAGCTGATTGCTTTTCTACTAATTCCTCAATAATCTGTAAGTTTTCTTGTTTTGCATAGTTACGTAGTTCTGCTAATTGTGCCTCTATGGACAAAACTTGCTTATCCTCAACGTCAGTTGATTTCCTTGCGTAAAGAAAATATTTTTCAGCCACATCACCCTCCTTAACTTAAATGACCGCCCTTGGTGCACCCACAATGATTGCTCAATGCGGTCCAAAGACGGCCATAAAAAAGAACAATCATGATGTGGGTGCTTCTGTATTATACCAAAACCACGTATGGCGGTCATTTTATCCAACAAAAAAGCACAGCTTCGCTACCCTGAAGCTCAGAAATCCCCCCTTGAAAAACATTGGACGGCACTCCGTGCCGCCCTTCAAAATTCTTCTGAAAACCCAAAAAGTTTCAAATTGGCTCATTTCTACAACGAAGCTCGAACCTATTTTGTTGAAAAAGCGTGATGACGAGCTCAGCCCCGCCGCCTGCTTGCGATTGCCGCAAGCCACCCCGCCAGGAAACCGTCCTTTTATTTTTTAGATATTCCCGCCAATTCCTTATTTTTTCTAAGGAAAAGGTCGGTTTTCCTGTCGGTGCGCTGCCCTAGCGGGCAGAGGCGGTCGAGGCTTTGGCTTGAAATGGAGGCAACTAAAAATAATCTGATGCTCGGCTGGTGGCTAAGGCATCGATAGTATTGTTATCGTAATTCTGCATATGAGCAGCGATACATAAGAACGCAATCTTATCGCCACTCACAGCGAACCACATACGAGGCCATTGGCTTGGTCGTAGCCCAGATTTCGGTAAAACTACTTCTATTTTCCAAAGCGACCAGACAGTATTTTGGTGCACTCTGTGTATTTTCCCAGGAGGTATAACTACCTCAGGGTTATTCGGATCAAATTGTTTCTCGAGAAGTCGTTTCACAGAGTCTAAGCCACCCTGTAGGCTTGGGTATTTGCTAAGTTTCTTTAGCTCGTTAACAAACTCGTCATGCTGTAGAAAGTTCACTGAAGTCAGTTCCTCGGTAAAAAGCCAGGTCGTAAGCAATTTCTTTACTCAGCTCGGTGCCGACATACGGAGCTTCAGCGTGAGTCAAATCTTCTAGCTGTTTACCGTTAAGATGGCCATAGACTGTAAATACACGATTCAGTATGGCTTTTTCGTCCTCGTCAAATACCGACATGTCGGGTTCAGATTTGCAGATATATACTTCTGTAGGATTATATCCTGGCGAGTCTTCCTGTGTTTCCTTCTGCAGTTTGCCTGTTTTTTCAAGCTGCTGGACTATTTGCATAAAGTGGTCAGGTACTGGCCCCATTGGCAATGCTGTGTAAGTATCGCCAGTTATCGATTTAGTGGACTCTTTGTATTCGTACCTATCGAAATCAAGATAATAAAGTAGTTTGGCAAGTTTCTTTTTGCCACGAAGCACCCCGCCCTGTTGCTTACAGAGGTATAAAATTGCATTCTCATACTTACTATTGGCTACGTTACTCATACTTAAATTGTACAACATTCAGTCTACTTGGACTAATGCTTATGCTTAAATAACTCTCAGGTTCTGCTCGATATTTTTAGTATTAGACCCGCAAAAAAAATCAAAATATGGAATCTATTTGAACCTTATAGTTTGCATAACCAGCTATTTTATCCGTAGATACTAGAGTAAATGTTTTGGTTTCACCGGCAGACACATTATCCAGTGCTCCAGTTGCTGTTCCAAGGATTTTGCCAGCGGTGTCATAAAATGTAGCCTTCAAGGTAAATGTTTTAGCTGTACTGTTGCCGTTGGTTGCTTCGCCAACTACTTGGTATATTCCATAACCCTGGTCTTTAACGGAAGTATTTGTTACTTTAACGGCATCCTTTGCGACACTTTGCTGTTGCTGATAGTCGTCAAGATAATTGGACGTTGTCAGTGGTGTGGTATATGGGTTTGTAAGAATCGTTGTCGTCTGAATCCCAAGCCAATAATAGTAAACACCGCTGAAAATAATTGAGAACAGAACGCCTATAGCGATGCAGTGTTCACCTAATTTTTTATCAAGTTTCTTGTCCTTGGTAAGAAAAACAATACCTAAAATTACTCCAACTATGGGTAAAAGTATTGAGATTATTGTAAATGCGCCGTAGCTTTCATGTTGTGATGCTTTGACTTCTTTTGTGTCGGACATGTTTTCTCCTTTAGTTTAGGACGGGAACAAAAAGCTCGCCGCCAAGCGGAGACTCTCGTCCCCCACAATCCTTTCGGACTGCGACCAGTGAAGATACCTGAACGACGAGCTCAGTATTCTTCACTGGGTTTATGACCATGCCAATTACATGGTTTAGGTCAAAAGTGGCAAACCACTTGAGATGATTGTACCTTTCGTGTCACATATTTGCTATATCTAACAAAACGCACCGACAGGAAAACCGACCTTTTCCTTTGAAAAATAAGGAATTGGCGGGAATATCTAAAAACTAAAAGGCGGTTTCTTGTCGGGGTGGCTTGCGACAATCGCAAGCAGGCGGCGGGGCTGAGCTCGTCATCACGCTTTTTCAACAAAATAGGTTCGAGCTTCGTTGTAGAAATGAGCCAAGAGAAATTATGCAAGTGGTAAGGCATCCGCCTCTGGCGGGCATTCGCAGGTTCGAATCCTGCACCCCCAGCCAGATCTATTTTGCACAGAATAACACCTAAAGAAGTACGTCTTCTTTGAACACTATTACTGATGATCTATATAGGTTATCAATATATAACGAGTAAAAAAATTCAGAATAAGTTTCTTATCTATGAAGCTCTGTATTTCCTTTGCTGTGATTTATCAATACTCGTAGTTACGTATATACGTTAAGTTAAGCTGATGATACCTTTTTCTAACATAAAAACCACCGCTCGAGGCGTAAAGTCGTTTTCCACTTCAACAATTTCGGGGCTAGCTTCAACAGTACTAAGCTCAAAAGAATTCATATCTATCTGTGCCAAAAATGGCAAAGACCTTGCCGGATCAATTGCGTCTGAATTAGAAATTTTCATATTAAAATTTGCTGTCCACCCTCCAACCTCAAATCCATGCTCGTATAATTCATCAGTTGCAAATCGTCCAAGCCAGGCCTCTGCGGCTGCCGCTTTTGTATCATTCCCAACGTAATCGTCAATACCTGCTAGTGCTTTATCGGTAATATGATCAATCATCTGAGCAGTCAGCAATATATGTGATGGGACGATCTCACCTTGATGAAAAACCGGAGTGTTTACAACTAACCTATTTCCGATGCCTGCAGCTTCATCTAAAGGCTCTCTACTTGCGCTCATAGCCCTTCCAGAACTCGCCGCATAATAGACCCGCCCAAAGAACGAGCAACAGCTATAGCATCAGAGGGAGCGTGGCCTTCTTGCTTCTTATGAGAGAAAGTAACCTCGTCCCCTTCTTTATTTATCTCAAAATGAGCTAAATCAGTAGCCTCACCGTACATATCCTTTAATTTGTCGGCTAGCTGGTGATGATGAGTGGCCATAACAACAGTGTGGCCTTTAGTCATGAGATGTTCGACTAGTGCAAAAGTTAGAGCAGCTTGATACCTGGGCGAAGTAGACGAGAAGGGTTCATCGATTATAACCAATGCCCGTTTCTTACCCTCAAGCTCTTTCAACATCCTATTCCACTGGGTAACTTCCGTTGCAAAAGCACTTAAATCCCGACCTTCTTCATTGGCTGGCCTATCATAGTAGATAATCTTACTAAATAGCGGTACGTCACTACTCACAGCGGCAGTATATCCAGTCGACTGTGCCATCAGCTGATTAAATAATATCTGTTTTAAGTGAAAAGTCTTGCCACTCATATTGGCACCGGTCAGGATATGGAGCTGACCTTTGGGGTTTAGCACAAAGTCGTTAGCTTCCTGGTCATCAACACCTTTGTTGATATTACGTGCCCCAACAACGTTTATAGCTCCAGTGTCATTAAAGTGAACCGGAGTGTATCGCTGTGTGTCCATAGCCTCAGCCAGATCAACAATTGATCGAGCTCTAAATAGCTCACCTGTCAAAGTGTGGTTATAGTTAAGGCCACTAAATAGATATTGGTTTTCGTCATGACTCCACAGTCTTTCGCGTGACTCTTTCATTTTTCGTAGACGTTCTTTGAGTAGCACGCCACAGTCGTAGCCCGTTGGTTGGCCTTCCATTTGTGCCGCCAATAAACCCTCAAAGTGATTAGCGAGATTATGCATATGTACAGAGTCAATTGAGCGAAGCGCCTCAACTGCTCGTTGTGCCCGAGGTTCTTTATCGGCAAAGAAAATCAATTGTTTAAGACGATTCGGCAAATGCATAAAAGAAAAAGATCCTATACCAGTTTCTGCTTGAAGAGCAAGGATACGCTCTCTCAGTTCCGAACTATGGTGAGATAGGGCTTCAAAATCTATCTCATCGATAGCTTGTTCACGACCTTCAAAATTATCTTTTAGTTGGCCAACAAGCGTCTGCATATGCAAATTAATGGCGTTCTGTGCAGCGTCTACAAGATGGTAGGTTTCTATAAACTGCTCAAGTTCAAGCTCAGCATCTAGTTCAATTAACTCAAAACCTTCAAGGCCAAGTGATATTGCAAGAGCGATAGTAATATTATTGCCATCTATTACTCTCCTCTGACGCTCAAGCCCTGATAAGCGTTCGGAGCTATCATCTTGGTCTCTTAGAGCATCATGCTCTAAACGTCGAGCTTCTTGACCATCAGCGATGGCCCCTAGTTGTATTGCGCTAGCTAAAAGACTGTCGTCGCCCCTTTCTTCAGCCTGCCAACGTGCCAAACTAGCAGCTACCCTTATGGCGAGGGGACTTCGAGAGCCAGATTCGGCTACATTATCTAAAAATTCAACTAATACTTCTGAGATGAAGTCTCCCTCATGCCATCCGTAGTCGCCATGCTCAGCCGTTGCCCAGTGATATACATGAGTAAGTTCAAGTAAAGCTTCTTCTACCTTAGCTCTTTTTTCGGGGTCAATAAGCTCAGTAAAGAGTTGCTGGCGTTCGGCTATTTCTTCAGGATTAAAAACGGCACCAGTAACTAAGAACTCATCAATAAACTGATTGCCTTGCGACCTTTCTCCGCCAAGGGTGAAATTGGTAACAGTCCTGTCGTATGCATATATCTGACCAGAACCATAGGTATTGCCGCTATATATGTATATAGGATCCCGGGTTCGTATATCGCTAGCCATAGTTTTTTGTCTTACTGCACTACGTAACCCATCCGTATCGTGGCGAGAGTCATCAATAAAACTTCTTACCACGGTGCGGGTCTCTGTTGAGTCAAAGTCGAAGGTTCTAATCTCCACTTTGTCGGCTATCGAATAATTAGCAAACAGGTATAAGGCTCGAGTTGATGCACTATCTTGTAACTTTTGTCTCCTGGTATCAGGATGCATTGCTTTTATACGATTCCAGCGCCTATTGGGCAATTCAACCGGTTCTATGCCACCTTCTAGGTACTGACCTGCTCGATCAAGTATGTCTTGATTAAGCCCATATCGTTTAGCAACTTCGATAGCGTGAGCATCGTCTTTACCAGCTTCTAAACGAAAGGTTGGCACCAAGGTCACTTCATGAGAATAACGGTCTGTTTGACTATCGTATGGGAAATGGAATAAAGCGTCTGGGTCTTGTTGCTCAACTAAATCTACATAGTCTTCGTTATGAGTAGCTGCTAAAATGGCTGCGCCGTTTTTCCTTAGCCATGCATGAGTAGCTGAAAGTAACGTAGCCTGGTCCTCTGGTGAGGTAGTAGAAAAACCTTCGTCACTAATAACCAGCGTATCTTCACCAAATTCTTCTACAGTAGCTAAGGCACGAGCTAAGGTCTTAACCTCAGAACCAAAAGCACTGAGTTCATTTGCGGCGTCCGTTCGGGCTCGCTCTAGAACAGCAATGTTACGAACGGGTCGTATAACTGCCGTCTCAGCCGGTGCATAGCCAAAAGATTGGGCGCTTAATTGGGCAAACAATCGAGCTTCTTGATGAAAGGTTTTGCCAGAAGCGTTATTGCCAGTAAGTAAAACAGTCGGTCGGGATATAGGGGTGTCGTTAGCAACTTGAGCTGGTTCTTCATCTCCTCCCCAGTTCCGCTTAGTCCGTTCGAATTTGAGATTCCACATACCGCCAAGTGTTTGAGCACTGGCATCATCGGTCAGTCCAACTTTCACAAAGCCTTCTCTTTGGGCGTGAGATGCAAAGACTGGAAAGGCACTGGTTTCTTTAGCTTGTTGAGTAACTGTAGCGGTTGCTTTCTTGACTACTGGATCAAAGGGCTCGAATTTGTTAGTAATAACTCGTTGGTCAACGTTATTGGGCTCCAACTCTGGGCCTGCTTGTTCCAAGACAGCTTTTAAGCTAGAGCCACAAGCCTGCAAGAAAGGCTCTTCACAGGTAGTTAATTGATCGGCCAACGCCCTAGAAGTCGCCAAAGTATCAGTATAGGTTTGTTTGGCGACCTCGGGATCAACCTTTTCTCGTTGTTCTCCACGATGCCGCCTAGCGGAACGGCTGTCATCCTCTATCTCACCATGTACTGCTTCATATCTGGCGTTAACAAAGTTGGTTAAATCGTCTTTAAGTCTTGCGGCGCCGAAACTTAATCCGCCTAGCTCTGCGCTTGTATCGGGGTTATCTATCAGCCAAGTAATTATCTCTTGTCGGCCTAAGATTCCTTCAGCATCAGCAGCTGGAGTAGTCAGGACTTGCCAAAGTTCAAAGTGGTTACCTACGCCAACAGGAGTTAGATTACTATCTAGCGCCTTATCTGAAGGCGAAAACCTAGATCGTTCATTGAAATATATGTTAGCAACATCGCCCTCCGTAAAAAGGGCAACTGGGCTTATAGCTCCAGCAAAGGGCTCTATTAATCCTTCAGCCTGTTCTGCTTCTGACAATCTATACCAAGCTTTCTGCCCACCAAAAAGCATATAATATCATGTTTATTGAGATAAAACGAGCAAAAAAGCAGATTACACTTGACAAGCGTTAGCATTTTTGTTATCATTTAAGATACTTGAGCTAAATAACTACAAGTAACGCGTTGAAGCGCTTCACTAACATAGTAAACCGCTTATGCTTTACAAGCAAGAACAAAAAATGCATTACTTGTGGAAAAGTCACCTCTTGCTAAAACAAAGATTGAAATAAAATAATCATTTTAATCTGTCAGGAGGTAACTAGACATGGCAGTTCGTATTACGGGAGTAAGAAAAGATAATGGTAACCATGCGAACCAGCATGAAGCAGTTACACATTATCGCTGGGTGGATGAACAGACTAACGAGACCGGCATTGGGGCTCGTCAAGAAATGGTGAGCTGGATCGAAGGTGGGGGCCAAGCTTATGTAGTTAGCCCTGCTGGCAAAGCCTATTGCTATGTCAATACAAGCTCGTATGGGACAAAGTTTCTGCAAACTGCAGCCGATAACAAATGGTCTAATAACTTATTAAGTCTGCCGGAGTGCTAAATGGGTAAAATTGACAATAAAATAAAACACTTAGAGTTCATACAACTAACAATAGTGAGGATGGCGGCTAATTCCTTTCTTTTAAAAGCATGGGGTGTAACTCTTGTTGCAGCCCTTTTTGCGGTGTCGGTTAGTAGTACAAAAAAATATATACTAATAGCTTATTTACCCGTTATTAGTTTCTGGGTATTAGACGCATACTACCTCCACCAAGAGAGACTGTTTCGTGGATTATACGACAAAGTTCGGAAGACCCAAGAGAAGGATATTTCTTTTTCGTTAAATACTTCTGTTGTTAATGGGGTTAGTTCGTGGTCAAAAACAATTTTTTCAACTACTTTGATGTGGTTTTATGGGCCAATTTTGATGGTATTAATGTTAACAACTTATTTTTTGGTAATTAAATAAAGGAGATTAAATTATGGCAAGGAAAGTATTTTTCAGTTTTCACTACGACGTAGACAGTTGGCGCGCAGCGACAGTCCGTAGCATTGGTAAGATAGAGGGCAACCAACCAGCTAGTGATAATACATGGGAAGATGTAAAAAAGGGTGGCGATAGTGCTATAGAGAAGTGGATCAACGACCAATTTTCTGGAAGATCTTGTGCAGTTGTTCTTGTTGGATCGGATACTGCAGGTAGAAAATGGATTAACTATGAAATAATCAAGGCTTGGAATAGCAATAAGGGCGTTGTGGGGATTAGAATACATAATCTACTTAATAAGGACAGTCAAAAGTCTTCTTTTGGAGACAACCCATTTAGTACGCTCACTATAGGTGACGAAAACATGGACAAGACGGTCAAACTTTATAATCCAGCTGGTACAACTAGCCAGGATGTATATAAAACTATATCTGAAAATATAGCGGATTGGATTGAAGAAGCGGTAAAAATAAGAGAAGATAACTAGACTAAACGTAGGCTTGGTAGGGTGTTTTTGTTTTAATTAACAAATATCATTTGATTATAAAAAGTGTCGAAAATAACCTAGGTTCTAAGAAGCTACTAGTATGCCCGCTTCACTAAAATAATTTGCTGCTTTTTCGCCAAATTCTACTGCCATATCAATGTCTTCCCTAAAGTGCAAATTCACTGGACCTACATGAATGTCATAGTTAAGATACATTCGAGTTTGTAGCTCATCGGTACGAGTATCGGCAGCAAGTATGTGCTTGGCACAATCAAGGTACTTTGTTCCGGTTCGTAATCCTAGCATTTCTCCTTGCTCTAATGCTCGATAGAATTGCTCAATATCGCTTAGTGAACGTGGCCTATGGTCCCGATCAGGATACGCTACTCGATCGTATAGGTATATTACCTGCCCAAGTTGCGCTAACGTGAACTGACTTAGATGTGCTGTTGCTCGCGCTCTTTTATGTTCTTCTGGGGTCATAATTCGTGCTGGCAGATCTGCCGGGTCTATTAACTCCAGCCCTTTTGTGCTTGCTAGCAGAGATAACTCGGGATAGGTACCTGCTTCAAAAACCTCTCCTATTAAGTTGAACCCAAATAACCTCGAGTAACTTTCATCAAGCTCATAGTAATCTAAAGCTTGATTTGGTCCATGATCATCTCGCTGAACACCAACTTGAGTTGCTAAGTTAAACACAGTGGTGAGATTAGAAGAATCCCTTGTGCTTTCTTCTACCAAGCACTCATCAGTTAGATCGCCACCAAGATATGGCTGCAGATCACTGTCTACTTCGCTAGCGACAATAACATGTGCTACGTACTCCGCTCCCGTTAATCCTCCAGACTCACGAACAAAGTCTATGTACGCATCAGCTGCTTGAGCTTGCAATGTCTTAATTTCATCAAATGTGACTGCACTTACGGCACCGTTTGGGCTATAGCGCTGTCTTTCAATCAACATATGACTTATTATATAATAAACTACTTTTGGTTGCAATTTTTAACTAAAGTAGACAGCTACTCTCAAGAAAGTAAGGTTCGAAAATCGTCCCTTATACCCAGCCATAGATTTGGAAATTTCTACCCCTGTAATAAGTTTGGTTAATCTAAAAGCTGCCGTTTCCACCCCAGTTTGGTTGTCCCTTATCCCCATCATCAAGAATTACAACAACGTTTTGTAATATCTTTGCTGCAGATACTTATCTAGCATTGCTTTTGCTATAGTTAACTTAATGAATTGGCTACTTTTAACAATTTTGGCTATCTGCTCAAGGTCACTTATGAGTGTTGCAGTTAAGGTACTGAGTAATCGAGCAAAAGTTAGCCCGATGACACAAGCGGTACTTTTCACTGGAGGGGCCACCGTATTATCACTGCTTATAAGCCCGTTTGTTGGCGGAATATCTTTTAGTGGGCTTTCGGGACTATGGCTTATTACGCTAATCATGATTGTGTCTCAAGCTGGGGGCAATATCTTGTTCTTCAAGGGGCTAGCTAATCTTGAGGCAAGCGTTGCAGCTGTTGCTTTTTCGTCACTACTGCTATGGGGCACACTCCTATCGGTGCTATTTCTAGACAGCAGTTTTTCATTCAAGCAGCTCATAGGTATTGTGGTACTGTTCCTAGCGATACTACTAGTTCAATACAAGAAGGGCGTAAAGAGGATTGAGCCAGCAGTACTCTACATACTGGCCTCTGCTTTACTCTTTGCTGTCTTCCAGGTGAGTAGTGCTGAACTAGCTAAGACAATGCCAGCCGGTACATACCTGCTGCTTAGTTTCGGAGGAGCTACACTAATTGTGTGGTTGGCTTACATCAAACGGGTTCGAGAAGACATAAAGACGCTTATTAAGCAAAAAACTACCGTAGCTAAAGCGACTTTGTTTGCTTCGGCGTGCAGTACAGGGTACTTCGTCTTCTCATACTTTGCTTATCGCAACGCCCCAGATCGAGGTGTAGTTGTGGTGTTACTCACCGCACAAGTTATTCTATCTGTGCTATTAGGTGTTCTTCTCTTGAAAGAGACTGATCGCCTGCCTCGTAAAATAACAGCCGGGGTGATGGCTGTTATTGCGGGTATTCTTATAAAGTCCTAGTGTAACCCCTCCTCATACTTGCCAATTCCAATAAACATCTGAAAAAAGAATTGTATAATATAACTGAAAGGTGTTTGGGTCTGTTGCATATTTAAACATGAATGAAGCTGAAAAAAATAAACTAAAGAATCTTACTGATACCGCACCATACAGTACAAGTTGGTATGTATCGTCTTACGACGTTTTCATAGCTTCTTTGAACATGTATACAAGTCTGCTCAAAAACATTTCTGACGCGGGGACAAAGCAAATAAATACCGAGATCGAATACACTCAAAGAGTAATCAATAGGTTATTAGAGGCTAGGAATAGTGATGGCGTAAGCATGAAGAGAATGACTGTCGATGGTGAAACCTACAAACTTCTCAACTCTGCAATAAACAAGTACCGCGCCCTTCTTAATCAAATATATGTTAGGAAAAAACAAACAGCATTAGCTCCAGAGCAACTGGAGTCTGAAGAGGAGCAACTAGAGAATATACGTAAAGTTCTAGATAACGAAGTTTTCCAAAATGTTCCAAGGCGTAAGCTAATAATTGAGGATTTCAGTACGGCATACTTTGCTGACGCAGACATTGATAAAAAACTTGTTAAAAATATACCCATCAAGCGGTCTGAAAAAAAGCCAAGTGGATCTTTACGACTCGTAAAATCCACCACCGGTCGCAAGTATATTGTTAAAGCAAATGTTAAACATTACATACCTGACTCAGAAACAAAAAACGCCCTTGGTTTGGAGGGAGGTGCGTTTGTTCAGTTAACGGACAAAAGGCTGGGTGAACTAGAGGATGGTGAGAATATACAAAGCGTAAAATCGCCAAGTACAAGACTTGTGCGTACTAAAAAGAATCATGATGCTGTTTTTATGGTTTTTACATGGCCCGACTCACATCGTAGACACGTGCCGGATGAAGCAACGCTCGCAGCTATGTTGAGACGACAAGATCAGGTAGAGATTATAGGTGATGAGGAAATGAAAAGCATTCCGGAAAAAGAACCAATTAACCCTTCTAGCAAGTGGGATCCAAAAATCACAAAGTCAGAACAGCAGTCTGTACAACATATCAATAACTATTACGGTCCTATTGGGACTTCAGTAGGGACTAACACTGGTAAAATTCGCAATAAACAAAAAACCCACATCAAGAATTTTACTAATCAGACGGACGACCATATATGGTTACAGTGGATCATGGAAATTATTGCTGGTTTAATTGTTCTTCTGGTTGGTGCTTACATTTTTGGAATAGGTAGATAACTATTTAATCTTTCTCCTCAACGGCTCTCTTTTGTGAAAAATACAGTAGTAAATATAGCTCAACGAGATCATCAGCTATTTCTATTACATCTTCCATGTCAAAATCTTTACCGTGTTCGTTTTCTAGAATAGCTTTGAGTTCTAGGTATTTTTCTTCAGGGATTTGAATTGACGATAGAAAAGTCATTTTGACCTCTGGACAGTTCTATAATCATTCCGTGCCCCCAGCCAGGAGTGATTGTTAAGCGGTAGGACATCCGCCTGAGGCGGACAATCTAGGTTCGAGTCCTAGTCCCGAAGCCATCCTCCGTCGCAGATCCTTTTAGGATCAGCTATGGAGGATTGCGTAGGGCTTCGTAGCTTTAGCGAAGTAGGTCGAAGCCATCCTCCGTCACTTAGCAAACCTACCGCGACTTTACAGTAAAATACCCTGTTACCCCCGGATCAAGATGATCATGGAATTGATAAGTACCTTCCTGATTAAGTGTTATCGACTTACCTCGTCCCTTACGCACTGACTGATCAGTCTGCCCGGCATAATTTTTATGGTCTGGATGCGTTCCGAACGTAATAACGCGCACTTTATCATCTTGGTTGAGGAATGTTAGGGTGTCGCAAAGGCCTGCTTCGGTATTGATGGGACTTACCTTGCCGTTGGCAATAATTACTTTGTGATTAATATAAAGCTGTTGGCAAGCACCTGTCTTCTCATCACCTACCTGATCGATACCCTCGTTTTGAGCAAGCTTTTTAGTCACCTCTGTTGGTGTCATATTATCGTAAAGATGACTCATGATGAACAAGGAGCCCCCTACTACTACCAGAATGATAGTAACCGTTGCAATGAAGAATGTTAGGTTATAACGCGGCTTTGGCTCCCGTCCCAAATGTAGGAAGAATAGTATCTGGATGATCATCTGAAAAACCGCAAATCCAAGAATTGTTGCAAGTAATGCAGTACCAGAAGCGGTTTTATTGACCACCATATAGTAAGGTATGAATGTGAACACCAAAGACAAAATATATCCAATTACATAAGACAGCATAGTACCGTGCTCGCTATTTGTCTTGCTCATCCCGTTAGACTCCACTTAACTTTCTATTATCACTGAACGGCTGAAAAGCTGTCACGTGTTCAGTCGTACTACTAGATACAGCCGTCTTCTGGAGTCTAACGGGACTCATACGAATGCCCCTAAATACACAATTGTAAAGATAAATATCCACACTATATCTAAGAAGTGCCAGAACAGACTCAGCAAGGTCAACTTCCGTACCATGTGCGAGTTAAGGCCCCGAACAAAGACGAATGCCAGAATTATCGCTATCCACAGCAGCCCCGAAATAATATGGAGCCCGTGCGTACCAACCAACGCAAAGAATGAGGACAGAAACGCATTGCTGGCAAGAGTGTGGCCCTCATGTATAAGCTCGGTAAATTCCTTTAGCTCTAAGCCCAAGAACGCCAAGCCTAGTATGAATGTAATGCCGAACCACACGAGGACTTGGTTTTTGTTGCCTCGTCTGGCGGCAATCATTCCGAGCCCGCAAGTAAAACTGCTGGTAAGTAGAATTAGCGTTCCGGTCAAAGCCAGTGGGAGACTAAAGAGTTCACGGCCTGATGGGCCGCTCATGGTATTGCCACGCAAAACCGCATACACCGCAAATAACACCGCAAACATCAAAAGATCAGTCATTAAATAGATCCAGAAGCCAAACATGGTCCTGTCAGTCGCGGCTTCTTCGTGTTTGTTATCTTCTGCTGTTACCGAGTGCGCCATTGTTTTTTCCTTACAAAATTCCGTGCCCACACAACCACAAACTTGACAAATTCCAGCAGACCCATGTCCTCACCCGAGTCTGCATCCTTATCCGCGTGCGTGGTAGCGGCTTTTTTGGCTCGGGTCGCCTCTAGCTTTTCTACCTCGTCAGCCGTGAGAGTATATTCGGTATGTTCATTAAAGGTTCGGGCAACTACGCAAACTATTATGCCAATTATTGACATGACAACCAGCCAGACAATCTCCCAAACGAAGCCGAAGCCAACTAGAAAGGCGAAGGCAGAAATATAAATACCTGAAGCTGTATTCTTGGGGATAAGGATGTCTTCGTAGGAACGCTTTGGCATATGCAGTCGTTTCATTTCCCAGTATGCGTCACGAGACATAACATGGGGGATGACGGTAAAATTGTACGATGGTGGTGGTGAAGCTGTTGACCACTCAAGTGAACGCCCATCCCATGGATCACCGGTAGTGTCAACCAGTTGCCTTCTTTGAATAAAGCTAGCAATAATTTGAACAATTTGGAGAGCGACACCAATCATGATAATAATCCCTCCCATGAGTGCCATGACGTAAAACGGCTGCCAACCAGTTGAGGAGTCGTAGTGATCAAGCCTTCTGGTGGCTCCCATAAGCCCAAGCACATAGAGCGGAGCAAAGGCCATGACGAATCCAATTAGCCAGCACCAAAAAGCATATCGGCCAATCCGTTCGTTGAGCCTAAATCCTGCTATCTTCGGAAACCAGTACGATATCCCGGCGAATACACCAAAGACCACCCCGCCTATAACCATAGTGTGAAAGTGTGCCACCAGGAACAAACTATTGTGCAATTGAAAGTCGACAGGTGGAACAGCCAACATTACACCTGTCATTCCGCCAATCGCGAATGTGCCAATGAATCCAAGAAACCACAGTATCGGCGTACCGAACCGTATCCGACCTTTGTACATCGTGGCAATCCAGGTAAACACCAGTACAGTCGTGGGTATCGCAATCACCATCGTCATTACCCCGAAGAATGCGTTTACATTCGCGCCGGCGCCCATAGTGAAGAAATGGTGTAGCCACACCGAAAGCGCTAGCGTCGAGACACCAATCATACCCCATACATTAGACAAGTAGCTGGCAACGCGCTTTCGACTGAAGGTTGAAACTATTTCTGAAAACACACCAAATGACGGCAGCATTAAAATATACACTTCCGGGTGTCCCCACATCCAGATGAGATTGGTGTACATCATAGCGTTACCTCCCAAGTCGGTGGTGAAGAAATGCGTGCCTAAATACCGATCGAAAAACACCAGGAAAAGTGTAGCTGTAAGGAGTGGGAAAACGGTTGCTGCCATAATCATACTGCACAGGGATCCCCAGGTAAACAAAGGCATTTTCCATAGGGTCATTCCAGGAGCGCGCATTCTAAGAATTGTCATAATAAAGTTTATTGCGCCCAGTGTCGTCCCAATACCAGAAATCTGTAAACTCCATATCCAATAATCAACGCCTACGCCTGGGCTAAATTGCTTGCTCGACAGCGGCGCAACGGCCAGCCAGCCGGTCGCAGCATACTCTCCGCCAAGTAGAAAGAACATATTTACCATTACTACACCAGCCACGAACAGCCAAAAACCCAAGGTGTTCAGAAAAGGCGAAGCCAGATCTCGTGCGCCAATTTGCAATGGCACGATGTAGTTTATGAGCCCAAAAATAAAGGCCATGGCTACAAAGAAAACCATGATATTTCCATGAGCAGTAAGAATTTGCTGAAAGTGGTCAGCTGAGAGGAAACCATGCGAAGATCCAGCCGACAGCGCTTGCTGGAGCCAAATCATCATCGCATCCAGCCCACCCCGTAGGAGCATAAATCCGGCCACAATAAAATACATTATGCCGATCTTCTTTGGATCAACTGAGGTCAGCCACTCGTTCCATAGCCATTTCCAGCGTTTCTTGCGCGTAATAACTATGGCAACAACCAACATCATTCCGATAAGGGCAACTGTGCCGCCGATAGTAAACCACTCGTGTGGCAGAGCGTGCAGGTTTAATTTACCGATGAGTTGCTGTTTCATTCTTGCCCCGTGTTGTGGTCGTGAGACCCCCTGTATTTCATAAGCACTTTATCATATAAGTCTGTTTCGGCCATGGCGTAGAATTCGGCAAGGTTGTACTCACTTGGCCTAAGCAACTTTTCATATCCTGCCCAATCAAGTACTGCTGAAGTTAGTCGCACATCTTGTATCCATAGAGCAAAATCTTCTTTTGAACTAGCGCGTGCTATGAACTTCATTCCGGCAAAGCCAGCGCCGTTTATTTCGGCCGATCTGCCTGGGTAGTCGCCCGGTGTATCGGCAATAAGATTCAGCCGATTCGAATGCCCAGTCATCGCGTATAATTGACCACCCAGGTGAGGAATCCAGAACGAACTCATTGGTGCCTCATCGGCCGTTAGCTCAAATTGCACCGGGATACCGGTAGGAACTTGAACATAATTAATGGTGGCAATGTTGTGCTCAGGGTAGATAAAGAGCCACTTCCAGCGCAAAGCCACTACTTGAACAATGAGAGGCTTGGCATTAGAAGCGATTGGTTTCTGAGGTTCAAGTTTAAGGGTAGCCGACCACATAACGACTGCCAGCACCGCTATAGAAACAGTTGGAATCGCCCACATGCTAAGTACAAAGAATTTGCCATGACGGGCATGTGGGCTATACATAGCCTTTTCATTAGATTCTCTATATTTCCAGGCAAAAAAGTATAAGAAAAACAAAGTCGGGACAGCAATTGTCAACAACAGGGTCGCCGAAAATATCATCAGCTTAAGCTGCTCCCCGGCTACCGCACCCTTTGGGTTTAACAGCACAACGTCACTGCCACGCAACATTGTTGCAATGATCAGCCCCAAGCCGACCAGCCCTAAAAGAATAAACCTTACGGACTTGCCTTGACTAGGCTTATTTTTATGTTTTGTCATTGACAGCACCCAAACATCACATACAACATCCTTATGGTAAGGATACCATATTAATTTCGGGCTTATGATTGCAGAATAGGGATGATGAACGGATATTTTGAATAGTTATGCTTTGCTCGAGTTAAAAGCTTTCGCTCTCGTCCTAGTTGCAACCTAGCATCAACGGCTAAGTGCGAAATGCGTGTCTAGAGTATGGAATCCCACTTGCGTTTAGAAAGAATGTTTTCTATCCCGCCCCAAAAATGACCAAATTGTGTCTCATGGAAAATAGCCGAGGTATTAGTTTTACTTAAAGCATTTGCGAAATCTCGACCATCAAAAACAATCTTGTCGTTTAGTGCCGTAAAATTTACTACCTTTCGGTCAGACAATATTTCTAAATTCGCCTGTGTCTCTATGGGCATTAATGCCGTGTGTAATTTAAACTCGGTATCAAGACCGCTAGCGATAGCGTGATCTTTGAATGGCCTAGAAGGTTTATGCGTCCATAATAGGTGCGCGATAGTTCCATAAGGCATGTTTAGAATAATTGATTGGATGTTTTTGTGTTTTTTGGCTATGTACAGAGCAATAACTGTTCCAAAACTTGTGCCAAAAACTGAGTATTCAGTAACATTTGAATGATCATTTTGAACTTTTTCAACAATCTCATTAATATCATCTAGTAGTCGGTGTAACTTGTTTGGATCGAGTTCACTAACTGCTCGATGCCAATCTAGATCAAACGCTATAACCGTAATGTTTTTTCGGTTCAGAAAATTAAAGGTAAAGTGGTACCACCATAATTTTGTAAACCCGGCGGGAAAAAAGAACAGGATTTTTTGCTCATTTTTTGCTTTGTATACTTTGTGTTTGAATAAACTAGTGACCATGGCAATATTCTACACCGATAGAGTCGAATTATGCTACCAGATAGCTAAAGTTCTACCCTTACTAACGCGCCTAGCCAATTAACTCCTGTGGTTTATAAGTTTTATGGCTTTTAGCATGAGGGGCTAGACAAGACGGTTATATAGGAGTATAACGATAAATAAGGTTAAGCAATTTTTAGCATATGTAGTCAAACAAAAATAAATCACCCAAAATTGTAAACCCTATACGCAATGAGTGCAACCATTGAACAAAAAGATATAGAACAATTCGGCTCGATGCATACAGATCGAGTAGACGACGTGGTACGGTTAGGGTTAGAAAATTTAGGAGGTGTCATGTTGTTAGACGGTTTTGTAGAAGGACAAGAAGTTGATCCTGTTATGGGGGCGGAATCAATAGATGATTTATTGGAACGATACGAAAAACCAGAGTCCGATGCATGGCCTGTGGAGTTTCACGAACTTCCGCCAGGCATATCCGTATATAACGCCAGTAAAATGTTTAAGGTCGGCGAAATACCGCATATGCTAGTCCGAGAGGAAGAAATTGGCGCTGGGGGAGAATTTACCTCCAAGCTTGCCATTTACCAATGCAGTGAAGATGGCAGGGATTGTTACCCTGCTGCAATCTCGAATTTGTCGGAGTTAACAGCAGGTCAGATTGCTCAAGACCCAGCTATTTCTTATGTAAAAGGCAACTGGGTAGTTACCTGGGTAGAGGTTAAGCCCAATGATCCAAACGACCCCACACAGGGCAGTGCGTTTAAATCCGTTACTGCAATTGGCGGCAACCTTGATAAATTAGAGCGTCTGGTTGAGTCCGACGAAGGAACCAAGGGCGTACGTTATGTCGGACTGCCAGATGGCAGAATCGGCGTGACTACCAGAACGTCTAAGGACGGAGAATACAAAATGTGCTTTACGATAGCTGATTCGTGGAAGGATATTACTGCAGAATTTTTGGCATCAGCCAAAGAAATTAAAGGTTTAGAAGGTCTGGTTGTTAACGATGTTAGTGAAGAAAAGAAAAGCTGGATAGGGCCAAATGACATGGTGGAACTTCGCCGCGGCGTATCATTACTTTTTCACATAGGGCGGTTCGAACCAAATGACACTCCCGACGATGACACTACCTACAACCGAGTATATGATGTTGCACATTGTGTGCTTATCCCCGGAACAGCAGACAACCCAGCGCAAGCTTTGTACCCGGAGATCATAGCCAGGGCGGCAGATTTTAATATCCCCTTAGAGATACTGCCCCCTAAACGCCCTGATCTAGAATTTGTCGCATATCCCAGTTGTCTTAGCATAGCCAGCGCGAGGGGTGGTGAAGCCACCTTGTTGGCAGCCTTAAGAGATGCCGGTGAGGTAGGACAGCAAATACCAGATCCGCTTAAACAGTGGCGAGTGGATCACCCCGAATTCGCGGATAATCCCTTCCCTCAATCTGCTGATCAGCTATCACTGGCGGCCTGAATGTATCTTTTTCAGTTTTTCACTCCGGGGTGGCTCCTGACCAGTACGCTCAGCCGTGTATTACGTCAAAGAGACCCCGTGTCTAAAGATTCGTTTGTAAGATATGCCAGTAACCCTGTCAGACAAAAGTTGTTTGTAAACCGAGGCGATAAGAGTACCTGGAGTGTTATGCTGGACGCGGCAGGAACAATCGCTAACTGGGACAGAGGTTAACCACCGTCCGAATAGTAAGGTTGACTTACGCAAGAGCCGTCTGGCTGTCCCACGCTCGATTCCATTAACGCCTATCACTAGGCAACTACAGGAGCTGGATCGGGTATTAATTTTAGGGATGGCAAAATTGTACTAAATATTGGGATATCCTCGATAACTTTGACGTCACGTACTAGAGCCAGTCTGACAATACTCAAGATCATTGGTTCAAAGTCGAGCCCCCCATTTAAGAAACAGGCCTTTGGGAAATTGCCATAGCCCCTTATTAGACTGGGTAGCAAGTTGGCCTCAAGAAAGTGCGGTATTCCAGATTTGTCCAAGCGAATATCTACGCGCCCGTATTCACGCGCTCCAAGCGCGTAGAACGCATTAATTGCCAGACTGGTAATTTTGGACTTTACGGCTTCGTCTGTGACTCTTATGGCAGTCTCTGTATCTGAGGACTTCACTGCCTCGCTCAGCAACCTTTCGCCGCGTTCATCTAGTGGGGCAATCAGCTCAAGAGGCATAAGCGCGAACTCACCAGATAGCTCATCCTTTAGTATAGCCACGCTAAACTCACGACCTGGCAAGTACTCTTCTACTAACGAATCCGACCCAAGATTAGTAGCGATGGCGTTAACTTTTGCCTTCAACTGCTCATAATTATGAGCCACCGAGTCACTATCAATCCCTAGCCCGCCACCACGATTGGTTGGTTTTATAAATACCGGATACGCCAGGGTGACGTCCTCACTTCTTAATAGCTTACTTTGGGCAGCAACAAAAGAGGGGGCTGTTTTGAGACCAGCCTGGGTAACGCGTTGCTTTGCCATCGGTTTATTGAGTTCAAGTTCATGCGCGAAGTGATCGGACCCAGTATTAGCTATACCGTAATCGTCAAGATATTTGGCAATCCAAATTTTTTTCGGGTCTTCCATGCCCAGTGCCTGATCCGTAGGCACAAACTTCATGCCCAAAAAGACCAGGTCTGGCCTTGTTGCTACCAGAGCCTCGAGATCCGACAAATTATTGACAATCGTAATGCCAACTTTGGCGTAATGCTTTGACAGCACTTCTAAAACGGCGTCTCGCGAAGCCTGACTCATAGAGCTAAGATACGTCGTAGCAGAGCACACAATTTCTATGTGCTTATTCAATTTTTTCATATGCACCCGTCCGTCGGACTTGATACCAAGCCCGATCTTGTTACTGCTTAACCGGAAATAGTTTTCTAGTTAAAATCTATCGAAAATTGCCACCGCTTGGGCGTCGGTCTTCTTGTGGGCGAGCTTGGTTGACCATAATGGCGCGACCGCTAAGCTCTTTACCATTCAAGTTCTTGATAGCGTTTTGGGCTTCTTTAACATCAGCCATCTCCACAAAGCCGAAGCCTTTTGACTGACCAGTATCACGATCTTTTATAACTGTTACGCTAGTAACCGCACCTTCCTGCGCGAAAAGTGTTTCTAGCTCTGTGTCTGTTACGCTGTAAGCTAATCCGCCTACATATAGTTTCATTGACATTTATATTTATCCTTCCATTAAACTTATTTCGCCCGCCTTACTATCATCCAACCGTAGGTGATAGTAAGTCTTTTGAGGAACGAATTATGACAACGGAGAGGTTTTAGTAACCACTTGCTTACATTAATCATAGCACAATGAAGCATAATTCCCCATAGTAGATTCTGATAACGAGCAAGTACGGTCGAGCTGACACTCAAAACCGCCCCTGATTGTAACGACCAAAAAAGAAACTACAACACATTACAAGGTTCAACCTTGTAACTTCTTGTAGCTTGTGTAGTGTTTTGAGTGTCAGGTCTGTCGTGGTCGACCGTGCCATGGTTGCGATACAATGTAGTCATGAAGCTTTCCGCGACCCGCAAGACATTTGCCGTAATCTACGTACTGGGCCTAATAGTGCTGTTCGCATCGGTTCGGACTTTTTGGACACCCGATGTTATGTTCATCGCACTGTTCGTATTGTTCGCGGTAATTGGGCAAGGCCGAAGATTTACAGTTTATTTCTTGCCGTTTGTTCTACTGCTACTGTCGTATGAAAAATTGCGCAGTTTGGCGCCACTCATAAATAAAAATGTTCATTACATGGAGATGGTGCGATTTGATCGATGGCTGTTTGGCGGTGTTTTGCCAACGGTGTGGCTACAACAACAGCTGTATTTTGGACGTGTGGCATGGTACGATTTCTACTTTTACTTTTTGT